>DATABQ010000491.1:0-3527 GCA_036259495.1 Longimicrobiales bacterium
ATCAGCGAAGAGCCATATTCCCCGTCTGCTCGGGGGCGATTACGCTGGGGAGGTTCACGGCGTCCACTGCGCCCTCCGGCAGGGGATCTCCCGCAGTCCCGCCGCCACTCGCCGCCGCCACCACCACCGAGCAACCGGACCCATCGGCGGCCCAACGCTCCTCCATCCGTAAAACTGACCATCCACCGCCGACCCGGTCCCAACCGCTGCCTCGCCCGAAGCCGACCACCCACGCCAGATCTCCTCCTCCTGGCCAGGGTGCGGTGCAATGCGAAGCCGTGGCCCTGATCCCCTCCTGACTATGGCCTGAGCACCGCCGGAAGCCTACATTCACCGCACCTCACACACGTGTGCGTCACGCGTGCGCGCGCGGGCACACGGTGCGCGCGAGGGGGTACCAGATACAACGCCGCCGCAGCAGGCCCCTACCGGCCGCTCAGGCTGCCTGACGGGCCTTCTGCGATGTCGCGGGCCCGCGCACGATCTCCCAGTCGAAAACGAAGAGCATGTCCAGCACGCCGCCGGAAAGTCACGAGAAGGTTCTGCCGCGCCTCATCGAGACGGAGATGCGCGACTCGTTCCTGAGCTACTCGATGAGCGTCATCGTGCAGCGCGCCCTGCCGGATGTACGCGATGGGCTGAAGCCGGTGCACCGCCGCATCCTGTATGCGATGCAGGAGGCGGGTCTGTCCGCCGGCCGAGGCTACCGCAAGAGCGCGACGGTCGTCGGTGATGTGCTCGGCAAGTACCACCCGCACGGCGACTCGTCGGTGTACGAGGCGATGGTGCGCATGGTCCAGGATTTCTCCCTGCGCTACCCGCTGGTCGACGGCCAGGGCAACTTCGGCTCGATCGACGGCGACAACGCGGCGGCCTACCGCTACACCGAGGCCCGTCTGGCGCGCCTCGCCGGCGAGCTGCTGGCCGACATCGACAAGAACACCGTCAATACGGCCCCCAACTTCGACGACCGGCTCCAGGAGCCGACCGTCCTGCCCGCGAAGTTCCCGAACCTCCTCGTCAACGGGTCGAGCGGCATCGCCGTCGGTATGGCGACGAACATCCCGCCGCACAACCTGCGCGAGGTGGTGAGCGCCTGCGTGCACCTGGTCGATCATCCGGATGCCAGTGTGCAGGACCTGATGCAGCACATCCAGGGTCCGGACTTCCCGACGGGCGGCTACATCTGCGGACGCGAGGGGATCAACGACGCATACACGACCGGCCGCGGCCGCGTCGTGATGCGTGCGAAGGCAATAATCGAGGAGCCGGACAACGGCAAGCCGCGCATCATCGTGACGGCCATTCCGTTCATGGTGAACAAGTCCCGCATGATCGAACAGATCGCGGGGCTGGTGCGCGAGAAGAAGCTCTCCGAGATCACCGACCTGCGCGACGAGTCCGACCGGGACGGGATCCGCGTCGTGATCGAGCTGCGTCGCGACGCGATTCCGCAGATCGTGCTGAACCAGCTCTACAAGCACACGCAGCTGCAGTCGACGTTCGGCGTGATCATGCTGGCTCTCGTGAACGGCGTGCCGAAGATCATGGACCTGCGCGAGATGATCCAGCACTTCGTGGATCACCGCCACGTCGTCGTCGTGCGGCGCTCGCAGTTCGACCTAGATCACGCGCTCGATCGCGAGCACATCCTCGAGGGGCTGACGATTGCCGTCGACAACATCGACGAGGTCGTTGCGCTCATTCGCGCATCGTCGGACACCGAGTCGGCGAATGCGGCACTGCAGGAGCGGTTCGGGCTGTCCGAGCGGCAGGCAAAGGCGATCCTCGACATGCGCCTCGGCAGGCTCACCGGCCTGGAGATCGACAAGCTGGAAGCCGAGCTCACCGAGGTGCGCGCGCAGATCGCCGATCTGCGCGACATCCTCGGCAGCCGGTCGCGGCGCGAGCAGATCATCAAGGACGAGCTGATCCAGATCGCGACGACGTACGGCGATGATCGACGCACCGAGCTCACGAGCATGGTCACCATGTCGCTCGAGGACCTGCTCGCGGACGAGGAGATGGTGATCACCGTGTCGCACGGCGGCTATATCAAGCGCTTGCCCCTCGACACGTATCGTTCACAGAAGCGCGGCGGCCGCGGCATCACGGGATCGACGACGAAGGAGGAGGACTGGGTCGAGCACCTGTATACGGCGCAAACTCACGACTACCTCATGATCTTCACGGCGCGCGGCCACTGCTACTGGCTGAAGGTGCACGAGATTCCGGAGGCGAGCCGCGCATCGCGCGGGAAGCCGATCGTGAACCTGCTGGCGCTGGATGCGGACGAGCGCATCGCTTCCATCGTTCCGGTGCGCGAGTTCCGCGACGATCGCTATCTCCTGTTCGCATCGAGGAAGGGCGTCGTGAAGAAGACGGCGCTCTCCGCATATCGCCACGTCCGCGTGAAAGGTGTCAACGCGATCAACATCACGGAGGATGATGAGCTGATCGACGTGCAGATCACCGGCGGCAACGACGAGGTGATCCTGGCGACGTACGAAGGCATGGCCATCCGCTTCCATGAGTCGGATGTGCGGGAGATGGGCCGCGTCGCGACCGGTGTGCGCGGCATCCGTCTGCGCAACAATGATGCGGTCGTCGGCATGGTCGTGGTCAACGAGGCGACACGCGACAAGGCGACACTGCTCATCGTCACGGAGCAGGGGCGCGGGAAGCGCACCGCGATCGACGACTACCGGTTCCAGTCCCGCGGCGGCATGGGTGTGATCAATTTCAGGATCAACGAGCACACCGGCAAGATCGTCGCGATCAAGGGTGTGCAGCCGGAGGATGAGCTGATGCTGATCTCACGCCACGGCATCGTGACGCGCCAGCGCGTTGCGGAGATCCGCGTGATCGGACGCGCGACACAGGGTGTGCGCGTCATGGCGCTCGATGACGGTGATGTCCTGATGGACGTTGCGCGCGTGGTGCCCGAGGATGACAACGGCAACGGCACGCATGCGGCCGAAGTGCCGGTGGCAGGCGACGATGATGCCGAGCCGGTCGCGCGAGCGATCATCGACGAGGACGTCACGATCGCCGACGACGTGTCGAAGCTGGACGAGGACATCGACATTGCGGACGACGTGTCGCGCATCGATGAGGCGGACCTGTCCGCCGCGGATGCCGACGAGGCGTCCGACGAGGAGGAGCCCCGTGGCGACGAGTGAGGTGAAGCCGCATGACGTCGCCGCGCTCGTCGGACCCGCCGACATCGAGCGCGCGCACGTCGCCCTCCAGGGCGTCGCGGAACGCACACCGCTGCTCCGTGCGCACTGGCTCAGCGCCGAGATCGGCACGTCCGTCCGGCTCAAGTGCGAAAATCTTCAGCGTGCGGGTGCGTTCAAGATCCGGGGCGCGTACACGGCCGTGGCACGACTGAGCGATGCGGAGCGGGCACGCGGCGTCATCGCCTACTCATCAGGCAATCACGCCCAGGGCGTAGCGCTCGCGGCAAAGCTGTTCGGGATCCGGGCTGTCGTCGTCATGCCTACGACGTCGCCGGAGATTAAACG
>DATABQ010000492.1:0-3270 GCA_036259495.1 Longimicrobiales bacterium
AAGGTCAGGCGGCCGAGCACGTCATCGCGCAGATTGCTCTCGAGCTTCCCCTTCGACACGGCGCGATCGAGGCTCTTCGTGATGTTCGAGCGACCGCGCTCGACGAGATCGTCGTTCAGTTCGCGGACCCAGGTCTCGTACCCCGCCTTCGCGCAGATCTCTGCGATCCCGCTGCCCATGAGACCGCAGCCGAGTACTCCGACCCTGCGGATTTCCGTCATCTATGACTCCTCCTGTTGACTGGCGCGAGCAATATGGGGGGCGGACGGCGGGAGTGAAAGTCGATGCGCCTGCGGATGCGTAAAGCCGGTGCCGGCTCAGCGGCGGTCGCCGAAGAGGCGGAGCTGTAGCTTGCGGCGCCATGGAGCGGGCGGGGGGTCGAGGCGGTCGCCTCGCTCGAGCCGATCGAGCAGTCCCGTGAGCTCCATCTTCGCGCCGAAGACCCGATTGCGGAAACGCGACGCCGAGAGAGAGATCGATGCAGCGACGCTCCCGGCCACGCTGCCTCCCATCGCGGTTCCGAATGCGATCATGCCGGAGATGTCCGCGAGGCTGCCGGGCACGGCGTCGAACACAGCGACGGCCAGTGTGCCGACGCTCAGACCGATGATGCTGCCGAACGAGACACCGCTGCGCACAGCCTCTTTCCGCGTATCGCTCAGGTCGACATCGAAACGCACGTGCGAATCGTCCTCGGGCAGCGTGTGCACACCGACCATCATGCGGCTTGCGCGGGAGATGGTGTGGCGGCTGCCCGGCCGCGCGAATGCACGCGCCACACTCGAGATCGCATCATCGGCGGGAACGAAAGCGATCGTATCGCCCTTGCGACGCACGATCTGAAGGTACTCGCGCGTGACCAGGTAATCCTCGACGCGTCGAAGCGCCGGCTCCTTCCGCGTGGGAACAACGCGGCTCACCGAGAACACTGCGGGGCCGAACCAGCGGTCGTACCAGCGAGGCTGCACCTTCAGGTCGGGCAGCTCGAACAGCGCCTGCCGCACGTGTTGCAGCGGGAGCCCCAGCTCCGCTGATATCCGGAGAACTTCGTCCTCCGACAGATTGTCGTCGGGATCGGTTTCACGGAGCGACAGCTCGGCCGCACGGCGAATCACCTGCTCGAAATCCGGACGCCGGATCGAGCGTGCCGCCGCCGGTACCGCCGCCGGTACCGCCGCCGCTACCGGAGCAGACGCCGGTGCGGGGGTTGGCGCGACGGGGCTGACAACCACCGGCTGCGTCTCCCGCGCTGCGTCTTCCCGCTCCTGCGCCTCGTCGCTCTGCGCGCGAGGCGTGTCCGACCGGTTCGGCGGGTTCATGCCCGGGCTGGTGATCCGGCGAGGAGTGTCATGCGACCTCCGATGGGATTACGTGTCCGTGACCTCCACCACCACCGCCATCCCCTGTCCTCCGCCGATGCACGCAGCGCCGAGTCCGTAACGACCGCCGCGGTGACGCAGCTCGTGCAGCAGGTTCACCGTGATGCGTGCGCCCGATGCTGCGAGCGGGTGGGTGATCGCCACCGCGCCGCCGTTGACGTTCGTCTTCTCGGGGTCGAGCCCGAGCTCCTTCGAGACCGCTGCGAACTGCGGCGCGAACGCCTCGTTGATATCGACGAGGTCCATCGCATCGAGCGGGAGTCCCGCGCGATCGAGCGCCTTGCGTGCTGCGGGTGCGGGGCCGATTCCCATGATGTCGGGAGCGACGCCCGCGATCCCCCAGCTGACGAGCCTGCCGATCGGCTTGACGCCTTTGCGCTCCGCCCAGTCGGCCCCAGCGATTACGACCGCCGCGGCACCATCACCGATGCCGCTCGCGTTGCCAGCCGTGACCAGGCCGTCCTTCCTGAAGTACGGTCGCAGTGCGCCGAGCGATTCCATCGTCGCGTCGGGGCGCATGTGCTCGTCCGTGTTGAACAGGACTTCGCCCTTGCGCGTCTTCACAGGCACCGGCTCTACCTCCGACTGCATGCGTCCTTCATCCCACGCCTTCTTCGCGCGCTGCTGCGAACGAACAGCGACTGCATCCGCCTCTTCGCGCGTGACGCCGTACTGGTCCGCCAGCTTCTCGGCGGTTTGCGCCATCGACATGTCGCACTGCGTGTCCGTCAACGCGGCCCACAGCATGTCCTCGAAGAATCCGCCCGCCTCGCCCAGCCGCAGGTCACCCCAGCGCGCGCCGCGCAGCACGTGCGGCGCCTGGCTCATGCTTTCCGCACCGCCGCACAGCGCGACTTCCGACTCGCCCAGAAGGATCTGCTCCGCGCCGCTTACGATCGCCTGGAATCCGGAGCCGCACAGACGGTTCAGTGTGAGCGCCGGCACTTCGACCGGTACGCCAGCGCGGAGGCCGACGTGGCGGGCGAGATAGATCGCGTCGCCGGATGTCTGGAGCGCATTGCCGAAGATGACGTGGCCGACGTCCGCCGCATCCACGCCGGCTTCCTTCAGTGCGGACTTCGCCGCGTGCACGCCGAGGTCGGTTGCGCTGAACCCCTTCAGCGTCCCGCCGAACGAGCCGAACGGTGTGCGCCGCGCGGAAAGAAACACGACGTCCTTTGACTGTCCCTGAGTGCTCATCTACTGATGCTCCCTTGTGTAACCGGATCGCTCATCGTGCTACATCACTGGTGCGGGGCTGCCGTCCAGGTATGGAAGGAACTCCGCCTTGCTGTGCGCCCGCGCGTACGCTTCCTCCGGCGATATCACCTTCTTCATCAGGTAGTCGAGAATCGCCTGGTCCATCAGCTGCATGCCGTCCTTGCGACCCGTCTGGATCATGCTCGTGATCTGATGCGTCTTGGATTCGCGGATCATGTTTCCAATCGCCGGCGTTCCAACCATGATCTCGAGCGCCGCGACACGACCCGAGCCGTCCCCTTTCGCAGCAGCTGCTGGGCAATGACACCGCGCAGCGTCTCGGACAGCATTGCGCGCACCTGCTCCTGCTCATCGGCGGGGAAGACGTTGATGATGCGATCGACCGTCTTCGCAGCCGAGCTCGTGTGCAGTGTGCCAAACACGAGGTGCCCCGTCTCGGCAGCAGTCAGCCCTAGCGAGATCGTTTCCAGGTCGCGCATCTCGCCGACGAGGATGACATCGGGATCCTCACGCAGTGCGGCCCGCAGTGCGCTCGCGAACGACTTCGTGTGATTGCCGATCTCGCGCTGATTGACGAGTCCCTTCTTGTTCACGTGAACGAACTCGATCGGATCCTCGATAGTGAGGATATGATCGGGCTTCGTTTCGTTGATGAGGTCGACCATTGCAG
>DATABQ010000493.1:0-1667 GCA_036259495.1 Longimicrobiales bacterium
GCGACGGCGACACGAGCTGGTTCTTCGCGGAAGAGATCGCGCTATGCACCGCCCTGGGGTTCCACTTCTTCGGCGAGTATCGGAGCCGCTCGAGCGTACGCTTCGTCTCGCGCAGCGCCTCGTCCGCATCGTAGATCGTGAAGTTCGGCGTCCAGCCGAGCCGCCCGGCATGGCGACGCAGCAGGCGGGCGCCTATGGAGTGGAACGTGCCCACCCACATGCCGGCGGGCTCACGCCCGAGCAGGCGGCGAATGCGCGTGCGCATCTCCGCGGCCGCCTTGTTCGTGAACGTCACGGCGAGGATGGAGGAGGGATCGACGCCGTGCTCGTGGATCAGGTGCGTGATGCGCGTAGTCAGCACGCGCGTCTTGCCCGAGCCGGCCCCGGCCAGCGTGAGGATCGGCCCCTCGAAGTGCTCGACGGCCGCGCGTTGTTCGGGATTCAGTCCGTCCAGGTAGTTTGCTTCCATTCACATCTTCGCGACCGGCAGTACCACGTCGAACACGGTGCCGCCGCGCTGGCGGTTGTGCAGGGTGATACGGCCGTGATGCAGCTCCTCTATGATGCGGAGGCTGAGCGAGAGACCCACGCCCCAGCCGCCTGCCTTTGTGGGCACTCCCGGTTCGAAGATGCGGTCGCGCACGGCGGGCGCAATGCCGGGACCGTTATCCGTGATAACCAGATGGAGCGAATCACGGCTGCTGCCCGCTACAGGCGGCCTGCCGCCACGCATCGCCATGAACGAGATGCGACCGCCACGGCCCGCCAGCGCGTCGATCGCGTTCTTGATGATGTTCTCGAGCGCCCACACCAGCAGCACCTGATTCGCGCGGATCGACGGCAGGTCCGGATCAATGCGCGCGCGCAGCGTGATGCCCTTACCCAGATGCGGCAGCCGCGGCCGGAAATAGGACACCAGCTCGTTCACGACATCTCCCGCCGCGACCCGCTCGAGTGCCGGTGGCTTCCCGATCAGCTCGAAGCGGCGCGACACTCGCTCGAGGCGCTCCACGTCCGCCTGCATCACACGGCCGATGTGATCCGTGTCCGTCATGGCTGTCCGCTCTTCCGCGGTCAGCTGCAGCACTTCCACCCAGCCCGCGAGCGACGACAGCGGCGTTCCCATCTGATGTGCAAGCTCGCGCGCCATCGCCGACCAAAGACGTTCCTGGTGCGCACGCATGCTCGCCCGCATCAGGATGAGCGCGATCGCAATCAGCAGTACGCCCGCACCGACCTGGAGCCACGGAATGAAGCGCAGCCACGAAAGAACGGGCGGATCGCCGAACACCATCGACCCGCCGCCCTGCACCGGCGAACGGTTCCGCGGCCGGCTCGCCGCCAGGCGTGCCGCGTATGCCCGGACCTGCTCCACCCCCTCTGGCGAGCCCATGTCGTACTCGAACGGCAGGTTGTTCGCGTACGCCGGCTCGCCCTCCGCATCGAACACGATGATGGGCACCTGCAGGTTTTGAAGCTGCTGCTGAAGCTCGTGGAGAGCCCGCTCGGGGCCACCCTCGATGTCGCCCGCGAGACCGCGCTGCACGATGGAGTAGACCTGCGAATGGATGGCCGCTTCGCGACGGATCTCGCGTACGAGATACTGCGTGTAGGCGAGGTAGGAGCCCAGAACCAGCAGTGAGATCACGGCCAGCACGGCTGGCCAC
>DATABQ010000494.1:0-7791 GCA_036259495.1 Longimicrobiales bacterium
GCTCGTCGTCCACGATTATCGCACGTATTTCCTTCATTGTCCCCTCATTCATGCATCGGCGCGTTCGTGAACGCGCACGTTCAGACGGCTGCCGTCTGGAGCGACTCGCTCAGCGGCTCTCCCCTGTAGCGCCGCAGCGGCAGACGCACCGTAGCACATGCTCCGCCCTCGGGCCGGTTCACCAGCGTCAGCTCGTGCCGCTCGCCGTAGAGCTGCTCGAGGCGCGCGCGCGTGTTTGCGAGCCCCACTCCGGTCCCATCCGACGAGCGCGAGTGCCGAACGCCCGGTCCTGTATCGAGGACACTCAGCTCGAGGAACGTGTCGTCCACGACCGCCGCCTCGATGCGGACCACTCCACGTCCCGGGCGGCGGGAGATGCCGTGCCGGATGGCGTTCTCGACGAGCGGCTGAAGCAGAAGCGATGGCACCTCGGCGTCCAGGACGGCGGGATCGATGTCACGCTCGAGCGTGAGACGGTCGCCGAACCGGACGTTCTCGATCTCCAGGTAGCGATCGAGCATCTGTAGCTCGTCGCGCACAGCCACCACCTGCTGGTTGTTGTCGAGCGACAGGCGGAGCAGGTCACCGAGCAGCATGAGCATGCGAACCACTCCCTGCCGCTCGCCCTTCATCGCCATGACCGAGATGGCGTTCAGTGTGTTGAACAGGAAGTGCGGGTTGAGCTGCATGCGCAGCGAGTCCAGCTTCGCGACCGACAGGCTCGCTTCCAGCCGCGACGTCTGCAGCGCGAGCTGCGCCGCCTGCCCCTCCCGCTCACGATAGCGACGCCCGTAATGGTACGCGTGGTAGGCGCCCACAATGGCGAAGTACGTCACGAGCTCCAGCACGAAATAGACGCTGAGCAGACGTGGTATCTCGCGCAGACTCCACGCCGATACCGGTCCCCTGTACAGCACGTGAATGCTCAGCCACCCCGATATCGTGACGTGCAGAACGGCGAACGTCGCCGCAGCGATCAGGTGCAGGGGCAGCGCGCGCTTCCAACGCGCCGGATCCAGCGGAAAGCGCTTCGAAAGCCAGACGATCAGCGGCAGGAGGGCCAGCAGCACGTACCACGACGGCATCGTGGACCTGAGCATTTCCGGCCACGATCTCGTTCGCCCCATTGCCGCGGCGCCGGCGTAACCCTGCGCGGCTTCCAGCAGGCCCAGCAGGGTCGCCGCTCCGAGGAGGACCAGCCACAACTTCCATTTCCGCAGAATCATGCGCGCGGTTCGCCTCAGAATCGTTGGGGTGGCAAGACGTTACGAGAACCGGACCTGCGCGACAACCGGTGCGGGAGGAATCACCCCGCGCCCGGGACGGTCGCACTCGGGGCGAGGATGAGGAGACGCTCGGTGGAGGCGAGACAACGCCTCGAGCGCACTCACTCCGGCGATTGCGTGCGCACCCACTGCCGGATCGTCGTGACCACGTCTTCAGCCACGAAGCCCGGCCGGGCATATTCGGCCGGCGTCGCCGGGCCGGATCCTGCCACGAACAGATGGTTCAGCGATGGGAAGGACTTCAATGTCGTGTCAGAACGATCCTCGAGAGCGTCATTCCAGATCGCGAAGTCGCTCATTGTCACCTGATAGTCACGCTCGCCCTGAAGCACCAGGAGCGGGACGTCCAGCCGGAGCGCCTCGGCCACTGCGTCACGCCTGGCGAGGTCGCGGAAGTACGATGCGGGTGCACCCATGACCATCTGCGTGTCGGCCGCTTCACCCGTGGTCAGCAGCCGCACCTGCTCGAGCGCGGCCGCAAGCTGCGCCTGCGCCTGCGGCGCAGCGTTCTGCGGCAGACCCGCCAGGTACTCCAGCTGCTCCGTCATGACCTCACCGATGGGCCGCGCCGGCGCCGCAAGCAGAATTGCACCCGCCACACTGCCATCGCGCCGCGCGATCTCCGGCGCGAGCTGCGCCCCGAGTGAGTGACCGGCGATGTACACCTGATCCGCATCGACCGCCGGGTGCGCGCGCACCAGCTCCAGCGCCGCGAGGGCATCTTCGATCACTTCCTCCTCGACCGTGACCTCCGCACCCATCTTCGCGCCGTGAACCTTCGTCCGCTTCTCATAGCGCAGCACGGCAATGCCGCGGCTCGCGAGACCCCAGGCGAGGTCGCGGAACACCTTCGTGCCGCCCACCGTCTCGTCCCGGTCGTGCGGCCCCGATCCGTGAACCAGCACTATCGCCGGGTGCGGACCACCCTGCACCGGGATCGACAACGTGCCCGGCAGCAGCCACGGGTCCGCTCCAACGCGAACTTCGCCTTCGCGGAATTTCGACTCGTCTGCGTATGGCGGAGCCGGAGTCTCAGCCGGAGCGGCATCCGGCACCGGCCCGACCCAGAACCCCACCACCTCCGTCGCCGGAGAGAGCACCACCCGCAGCAGCACCGTGTCCCGTGCGAAATCGCCGTACAGCTCCACAGCGCGCATCGTGTCCATTGCGCTCACACCGCGCACGCGCGTCGCGCTGCCCTCACCCAGTGACGCACGCACCTGCCCCCACACCGTTTCCAGCTGCGTCGCACCCAGTCGGTCGCAAAGCGCGGGAGCGACCATCTGCTCTGCCTCCGCCCAATCTCCTGCCGTCAGCAGGGCGATGAAGCGCGCGGCGCCTGCCGTCGCTGCACTATCCGTCAGCTGCGCAGCCCCCTGCCCGGGTGCCAGGCCGAGCCCCACCAGCATCACGACCATTATTCGTGCATTCATGTGACCCTCGATTCTGCGGCCCTACATTTAGACCAGCGTCTAAACGATAGCCGCGCGTGCGAAACGCGTCCAGTCGCGAGAGCCCTGGTCAGACCGGCACGGACTGCGTGTCGGCGAGGCGCGTGAGGCCGGTGCGTACGAGCGTCGGGATGGTGCACTCCAGCTCCCATGTGAAGCCGGTCGCGGGGAGCATTTCCGCGTGGATGGTGGCGGCGCGGTGGAAGGGCGCGAGCAGGCGTGCGATGTCGAATGCGCGCACGAGACGATCATGCGGCGCTACATCGCGCCACGGGGCGAGAAAGCTGTCACGGAGCCGGCGCTGAGCTTCGCGCGACGTGGATGGCAGGAGGCGCACTGCATCCTCCATCAGAGAGCAGACGGCGAAGAACGGGTGCGAGATGGCACTGTCGGACCAGTCCAGGTAGACGGGCTCGGACACGGTGCTGAAGATGTTGCCTGCGCGCAGGTCGCCATAATCGAGGCAGTCGGGCAGATCGAAGCTGGCGAGCTCCTCGCAGAGCGCGAGGAGCGTGGGCGCGAGTCCGGCCGTGCGTTCGATGTCGCGGCGCACGAGACCGCAGGGCTGTCCGAGCATCATCACGGATGTATCGGCGCAGAGTCGCGGCAGCCGCCTCGCAAGCACGTCGAGCTGGCGCTGCGGGCAGCCGAGTCCGCGCAGCTCATGGACGTGACGCACACTGTCGATCTGGATCTCCGCCATGCGGCGGGCGGCGCGGTACCAGACTTCTTCCTCGCGTTCCTCGCTGAGAGGCATGGCGCCGTTGCCTGCTTCACGCTGAAGCAGCCAGCCTCGCTGGACATCGGCGGCAAGAACCTCCGGTACGTTGAGCGGATACTGGAGTGACAGCCACTGCATGAGCGCGGGCTCGTGCGCGAACACGAAGGGCGCAGCGCGGAAATAGAACGTCTCGGCAAGGCTCCGTATGCGCATGACGAACGCGCGCTCGGACGCGCGCAGCTGCTCCGGCGTGCGCGTGGCGGTGACGCCCGCATCGTTCAGTCGCGCGATCGCCCACGCCAGCGCTTCGATGTACCAGCCGGTGTGCGCCCAGGCCGCACCCGCCGTCGGACGCTCACCCGTCTGACGGTTGAACCACGCGTACGCCAGCTCGCGAACTTCCGGATCCGGCACGTGCAGCAGCTCCAGCTCCGCCGGGCCTACCCACGTCGCAGCCGGAATCATGTCGTGCGGTGCGGAATGGTTCTCCATCTCGTAGACACGATCGATGTCGCCCGTGGTGGGATCCGTGCGACTCCACACACACCGAAGCACCGTGGTTTCCATTCCGAAGCGCGCAGCGACCGCGCGGTTCACGTGACTCGTTTCCTGCCACGTGTGCGCCGCCGAATCCTCCCACCCCGGCAGTCGCCATTCGCCGTGCGCATTCAGCATCAGGAGGCGCGGCTCGAGCGGGTGCGGCAACAGAACCAGGTAGCGCGTCATGTCGATCCGTTCAGCACACGGGCCAGAAGGCTGTGGAAATGATGCGTCCCCGTCTCGCGACGCGGCGAGTAGCGGCCGCGGTCGTACAGGCGCGATCGTACGCCGCGCTGTACCGACTCCACGACCTCTTCATCTTCCATCTCCACCCGGTGCAGGTCGCCGCCCGCACCCATTCCGCGAAGCGATGCATCGTGCACGTACGTCAGGAACGAAACGCGAGTGCGCCCGGGACCGAGCGGCTGAACGATGTTCACGGAGAGACCCCACGGGTAGAAATTGAGCATCAGGTTCGGAAACAGCCAGAAATACCAGCCTGCGATACCCATCCCTGCGTCCGGGTGCCCCGAAGGCAGGTCGAACGAGGGCTCGTCACCCTTTCCCGGCCCGATCTGCACGCTGCACCAGTCGAACAGCTCCGTGCGATACGCATCGTAATCGAGTTTGCCGGACAGACTCCTGCCGTGCACGTACGGTATGTGGAACTCCTCGAGATAGTTCTCCACGTACAGCGCCCAGTGGCAGCTCATCAGGTAGTCACGCGACGCGGCAGCATCGAACGTGTAACGCTCGAGCGGCAGCCCGCCCGTACGCGCGATCACGGGAGCGATCCACTCCTCGAACGGCATCAGCGGATCGAGCGATGTAAACAGCAGCGGCCCGAGCTGATGGAGCGGAAGACGCGGCAGGTCGTCCGATGCCGACGGAAATCCCTCCACTCCTTCGAACTCCGGCATGTGCTGAAAACAGCCGTCGAGGCCGAAGCGCCGCCCGTGATACCTGCACCGCAGACCGTTCTGGTGGCCTTCGCCTTCCACCACCAGCGCACCGCGGTGCGTGCACACGTTCGACAGGCAGCGCGCCGCTCCTTCCTGATCCCGCGTCAGAACGAGCGGCTCATCCAGCGATCCCGGCAGCAGCGTGAAAGGCACGACGCGCCCTGGTGCCTTCAGCCGGTCGGCATCTCCGGCGACGTGCCACGCGCGTGCGAAGATCTGCTCGCGCTGCTGCGCGTACGCATCCGGGTCGTGATAGAGCTGCGACGGCGGCGTGCTCGCGCGCGCGATGTCCGCATCGATCCGGAACGGTTTCATGACGAGCCCACATCCAGCAGCGTGGTCATCTGATTCAGGAAGTCCTGGAGCACGGCGTTGTCCAGCGAATACACGATCGTCCTCCCCGCGCGCTCCGCCTGCACCAGTCCCGCTGCCTTCAGCACACTCAGGTGATGCGATACGGATGCGCGTGTCATCGGGAACTGCGACGCGACCTCGCCTGCCGTCAGGTCACCCGAGCGGAGCGCCCGCAGGATCGAGCGGCGAGTGGGATCGCCCAGCGCCCGTATCGTATCATCGATCGCCACCGCGCCTCCTGTCATTTAGACGTGCGTCTAAATATCTGCCGCGGCCCGTTCAGGTCAAGCGGCGCGGCGGGGGTGGCGGCTCCGCGGCTTCGTGGCCAATATAGGATCCTCCCGACAAGCCCCGGAACAGAGCGGAGTTAGCGCGATGACACAGGCAATGGACCGTCTTCGGATCCTGGCGTTCGGACTCATGGCAGGCGCAGTAGCGGCCGGATGTGCGGCCGGACCACCGGCTGAGGAAACTGCAGACCTGGTCCTGCGAAACGGCCATGTGGTGACGGTCGACTCGACGCAGCCGGAAGCGGAGGCGGTGGCTGTGCGCGGCCATACGATCATCGCCGTGGGTAGTGACGAGGACATGGCGCGCTACATCGGGTCGGATACGGAGGTGATCGATCTGGAGGGTCGCCTCGCGATTCCGGGGTTCATCGAGGGACACGGTCATTTCGCAGGCATCGGTGAGAGCCTGCTCGGCCTGGACCTGATGAATGCGCGCAACTGGGACGAGATCGTGGCGACTGTGGGTGCGGCCGCGCGCGATGCGAAGCAGGACGCGTGGATCGTCGGACGCGGCTGGCATCAGGAGAAGTGGGATCGCGTCCCGGAAACGACGGTCGACGGCGTTCCCGTTCATGCGTCGCTCGACTCGGTGTCGCCGAACAATCCCGTGCTGCTGACGCACGCGAGCGGTCATGCATCGTTCGTGAACGGCCGTGCGCTGGAGCTCGCGGGGATCACGCGGGACACGCCGAACCCGCCCGGTGGTGAGATCGTGAAGGATGCGCAGGGCGAGCCGACGGGCCTCCTGCGCGAGACGGCACAGCGCCTGGCGGGGAGTGTGCGCGCCCGTGCGGAGGCAGAGCGGCCGGCGGAGGATCTGGAGGCGGAGCGTCGCCGCGTGATGGAGCTGGCTGCGCAGGAAGCTCTGTCGAAGGGCGTGACGAGCTTTCACGATGCCGGCACCGGCTTCGGCACGATCGATCTGATGAAGCAGCTGGAGGCCGAGGATGCGCTGCCCGTGCGGCTCTACGTCATGATCCGCGCGTCGAACGACGAGCTCGAGGAGCGACTCCCGGATTACTACATGCCGGCAGACTCGAACGACTATCTCGTCGTGAGGTCGATTAAGGTAAGCATCGACGGCGCGCTCGGCTCACACGGCGCGTGGCTCCTGGAGCCGTACGAGGACATGCCGACCAGCACCGGCCTCTCGCTAGTGCAGCCCGAATCCGTCGAGCGCACGGCGGAGCTGGCGATCGCGAACGGATTCCAGCTCGCTGTCCACGCGATCGGCGATCGTGCGAATCGTGAGGTGCTCGACATCTACGAGCAGACGTTCCAGGCTCATCCGGAGATGGCGGATCCACGCTGGCGCATCGAGCACGCGCAGCATCTGCACCCCGACGACATCGGCCGATTCGGTGAGCTCGGTGTCATCGCGGCCATGCAGGGTGTGCACGCCACATCCGACGCACCCTGGATCCCGCGCCGCCTCGGCGAGCAGCGCGCGCGTGAGGGCGCATATGTCTGGCAGGAGCTGATGAACAGCGGCGCCGTCATCGCGAACGGCACCGACGCTCCCGTCGAGGACGTGAACCCGATCATCAGCTTCCACTCCTCGGTTTCGCGACGCACGAACACGGGAGAGGTGTTCTATGGCGATCAGCGCATGACACGCGAACAGGCGCTGCGCACCTACACGCTGAACAACGCGTACGCCGCCTTCGAGGAAGATCTGAAGGGCTCCATCACACCCGGCAAGCTCGCAGACATCGTGGTACTGTCCCACGACATCATGCGCATGCCCGAGGCAGAAATCCCGACGGCGCAGGTCGACCTGACGATCGTGGGCGGAGAGGTGCGCTACGAGCGGCCGGCAGGCGCGGTGTCGCGGCGTTAGGTCGCGGCTCCGGCGGTAGGTCGCGGCGTCGCGGCGGTAGGTCGCGGCTCCGGCGGCGGCGGGGCCAGGTAGTGGCGTCGGCGTTGCGGCGCAACGTTCGGCGGCGATTTGCGGCGCAACGTTCGGCGGCCGGGGGCGTCGGCGGTGGTTTGCGGCGCAACGTTCGCGCGCTCGACGGGGCTGCTAGCGCGAAAGACGTTGCGCGGCAAAACGGGGTCGCTCGGCAGAACGGTTTTTCGCCGCCTTTCTTGCAGCGCAACGATTTCCTCGGCACGACCTGCCCTTCGGCTTCCCCGTTCTTTGCGCCGCAACGTCCTGCGCGGCCGAGTTGCGCCGCAAAACCGTGC
>DATABQ010000495.1:0-2372 GCA_036259495.1 Longimicrobiales bacterium
CAAGGTGAACAGAAGGCTCATGGTGAGCGTCTCACGCGCGATCCGGGATCATCGAGTTGGGACCGCGAGGTTCTCCTGAATGAAGCGCGGGCTCATGTGCACGTCCAGCTGCACGAGCGGGCCTTCACCGATGCACCGGAAGCAGTGGACCTCGCCGGCCTTGATCACCAGGATGTCGCCCGCTCCCGCCTCGAACCGTTCGCCGTTCACCATCCAGAGTCCGCGTCCCTGCTGGATGAACTGGATCTCGTCGTAGGGATGGCGATGCGGACCGGGTCCGCTGCCGGGTCCGCCGTTGAACAGGAACACGGAGACGCCGACATCGCCGTTGTCGGCACCGACGAAGTTGTGTGAGCTGCCACGAAGCGGCAGATCGGCCTGCCTGATCCGATACATGAGAGATGGCTCCGTCGAATTACGGTGCGGTGCATGTGGTGTCGAGTGCGACGAGATCCCGCCGTGCGACCCAGCCGCTGCTGCCGCAGATCGCGCGTGGCAGCCGTTCGATCGGGATCACATCCGGCCCGTCGTCGTCGGCGTCTACATCATATGTCGTGATGCCGAGCGAGTCTGGCAGGAATTCCAGCACACTCACGGTCTTCAGTGGCGGCGTGCTGGTGCCGAGCAGCTGGCGGGGGCCGCCGCCCAGCGCGCCCGAATGCAGGAGCTGGAGTGTGCCGCGGCGGCCGGGATAGTACGCATGGTGATGCCCGCTGATGAAGAGCGTCGCGCCCCATTCCTCGAACTGCCGGCGGAGCTCGTCGCCGCGCGTGAGCACCTCTCCTGCGCGGTCGCGGCCTTCCGCCACTGCGTAGAGCGGAAGATGACCGAGCACGACGCGATGGTCAGCCGCGATCGCTTCCGGGCTGCGGAGCTTCTGCTCCAGCCAGCCCGTGAGCTCGTCGCTCGTCGCGCTTTCCTGATTCGTCGCATCCCACGAGACGATGAAGACATTGCCGTGACGTGCGGTGTAGCGCAGAGGGTAGTGCTCGCGATCGAGCAGTGAATCCGGTGCCGTCGGGTGCGGCGAGCTACGCCAGTATTCCACTGCCATGCGGCGATCCCGTGCATGCGCCGGGTACGCGGACGCATCGTGATTGCCGGGCGTCGCGATGATCGGGATCCCCGCAGTGCGGAGCGGCGCCGCCACCACGGAATCGAACGCCTGCCACATCGCCGCTACCGTCGTGTCCGCGAGCTGCGGCGACTGACCCGCCACCATGTCGCCAGCGATGAGGACCACGTCCGGCTGCCACGTCTGCACAATATGCCGTACGGCCTCACCGACCTCCGTCGCATAACGCGTGGAGCCGTAGGAGGCATTCAGATCGCTGATCACCACCGCACGCACCGGCTCCGCGGGAGCCTCCGCGCGCGGTGCGGCGCAGGCTGAAGCGATGCACACGAGCGTCAGCAGCACGGCCCGGCGGACGCAGCAGGTGAGCATGGCGTCCGTGCAGCCGCGACAGGTGAGCCTGGCGGCCCAACCGCCGCGAGAGGTGAGCATGGCGCCCGAACCGGCGCGAGAGGCCCCCGTATTCAACTCGTTACCCGCTCCCATATCTCGCCATATCGCACCATGAGGCCCTGGCCGTCGACCTCGAGATCCGCCGTGAACGCGCCGCCGCGGCTCTCGTACGTGAACCGGTGCTCGTCGATGCGCGTGTAGCGTTGCGGCAGGCGCTCGAGCGCGAGCCCGGGAAACCGCACCCACAGCGCGTCGGCCGAGGCGGACTCGCCATGGTGCAGCTTCATGCGGCGGATCGGCAGTGTGTTCGTCGCCGGACTGATCGAAAGATCGACGTCGGCGATGCCGTGGAACTCCGACAGTCGCTCATCATCGCGCCACCACTCGCCCGCCTCGTCCCTGCGCAGCTGAAGCGCGTACATCGTCTCACCCATTGCCATTCCGACGTGCACGCTGCGCGTGGACCAGTCGGGGTGACAGGATATCGCATAGTGCACCTGGCACGGCTGCGAGTCCATGAGCGCGACAATGCATCCCTGCACGACATGCATGTCCTCGGTAAGTGTGACGCGGCAGTGCTCAAGCGATGTGGCATCGTGCCGGCGCCACAGCGCTTCACCGACGAGCTTCGCAGGCTTTGCACGTTCGCGTTCCATCGCGTTACCCCCGCTGGAGGAAGGCCCCTTCACATGATCACGTTGAAATCCGACACCGCCCAGCCGCCTCTGCGATATCTGAGTTTCACGAGCAGCCGCGTCACGCTTGCGGGGGCGCGTATCGACTGCACGATCACCAGCGCATCGCGTTCACCGACACGGGTGATCTGCGAGAATACGACATGATGCCCGCGGCAGATACCCTGCGCGTTCGGCTGACAGGACACGAGCATGCTGTCGCGCCGCAC
>DATABQ010000496.1:0-3153 GCA_036259495.1 Longimicrobiales bacterium
GGCATCCGTCCGGACGTCGGCTTCCGCGAGTGCGCGCAGCACGTGGAGCACCACGATCAGTCCGCGTGTGTCATCGCCAATGCCGGGCGCGAAGAGCGTGTCGCCGCTCTCCCGTACGGTGACATCCGTGCCCTCGGGGAAGACCGTGTCGAGATGGCCCGCGAGCGCCACAGTAACGGGCAACCCCTTGCCCTTCCGCAATGCGATCACGTTGCCGACCGCATCGATATGGACTGAATCCGCACCGGCTTCGCGCAGCATCTGCGCGTAGGCCTCCGCACGCGCGGTCTCACCGAACGGCGGCGCCGGAATCTCGGTGAGTGCGATCAGCTCGGCGCGTGCGGTATCGTTCTGCTGCTCGATGATCCGCAGGGCGTGGACGATCGCCGGCAACTGCGCGATGCGGGCGACCTCCGTGCAGCGCGGGTTCACACGATCGTCGCAGCGTACGTCCTGAGCCGAGACGGGTGAATGTACTGCGTCGGCCGCCAGTGCACCGGCCAGCAGCAAGGCGCCGGCTCCTGCGCCGCGCAGCGCGCGACCCGGCAGTGTGCCTGCTCCTGCGCGCAGCGCGCGACCCGGCAGTGTGCCTGCTCCTGCATGGCGGTCCGCGGATCTGAGCAATCCGACGCGGGCGCTCACCGCACCGACCTGCTGCATCACGACACCATCTGCGGGAGTGTGACGAGCTCGGTGATCGTGTATGTGCGATCGCCGCGCGGCAGCTTCACCACCACCTCATCGCCGAGCTGCTTGCCGAGCAGTGCCTTGCCGATCGGCGATGCCATCGAGATCTGGTTCGAGTCGAGATCGATGTAATCGCCGAAAACGATGTTGTACTCGACCGTCTCAGCGGAGTCGACGCGCTTGAGCTTCACCTTCGAGCCGAAGCCGACGCGGTCGGTGGCGATCGCATTCGGATCGATACGTGACAGCTCACCTGCACGCTGCGTGAGGTGGTTCAGCCGCGCCTGCACAAACTGCTGGCGCTCCAGCGCGGACTTGTACTCGGCGTTCTCGCTCAGATCGCCGAGCTCTACTGCCTTCTGGATCGCCTTCGGAAGAGTGACCGTCAGCTCGTGCATGAGACGATCGATCTCGTCGGCGATCTTCTGCTTCATTACCTCGAGCATAAAGACTCCGGAAAAACGGGTGGCCTGCCGTGCAGGCCTATGTCAGTGAACGCTGATGTCGCCGCCGGCTGGCGCCTGGAATGTGGTCGCATCCAGTTCCACGCCGAGCGGCACCTCGGACTTGAGATCGTTGTTGACCAGCACTACGAACGTGTAGCCGCCGGACTTGCTGAGCTGGAGATTGTTCAGGGTCAGGATCTGATTGGTCGCGATCGTCTGACCTATACCGCCCTGCGGCACGACATCGCCCTTGACCTCGAACACCGTCTGGCCGTCGGGATCGTAGAGGCGGATCTCGACGTTGTGCGACCGGTCGCGCTCGGCGGGATGCGCTTCCAGCCGCAGGATGAGATGCATCTGCGGATGCACGGCCGGGATCTCATTGACGCTGATCCGGTCGAAGATGCCGAGGATGTTGAGCTTGCCCTCGGCCGTGACGTTGGCGTAATCCGCCAGTAGTGCGAGCTTGACCTGCATCGGGGTAGTATAATGCGCCGCGCTCCTGTTGTGAACGAGCGTGCGCCTCGAGCAGCACATCGCGGATGAGCTCCAGTGTGCGCCTGTGTCGGAGCATCCGGGGGTGCGTCGGCAGGCGAACCGTGTGGCAGTCTGCACCGTCGAGCCAGGCGCTCCCGCCGGGAACGACCCGTGTATCGATCGGAGTGCGCAGGCAGACGCCGCGGACGGACTGCGGCAGCGGTCTCGAGTTCAGCTCCTGCAGAAATGTGCTGCCCGGCCGCATCTCCGCACCGCCCCGTCCCCAGGCCAGCCATGCTACCCAGGTGCCGCGGTGGGGCGTTCCCACGAAGATTGCCGTATGCACCGCAGCGTCACCGCCTTCCGCCAGATACTTCCGGAGCGCCAGCCCGCCCATGGAATGCGCGACGACGGCGACACGCTGCATCCCTGTGCGAGCCGCGAGGGCCGTGACGGCCGCAGCGATCTCCCCTGCGTGCTCGATGTTGCTGCCGTAGCGGTTGCGGAAGGAGAGGCAGTGGACCTGGTCCTGCAGCCATCCCGCCGAGACGAGGTACTCGCGGCAGGGGCGCAGCACGCGGGCCGTATCGCTCCAGCCCGGCACCAGCAGGACGGGCGTGCGGCCGTCCATCGTCACCAGTTGATCTTGCCCTGCTGCGACGTGTCGATCTCTTCCGTCTGGCCCGACTTGAACAGGAACGCGTCCATGTTCGACATCAGGAACTCGCGTGCCGGCTGATCGCGCACATCGAGCCCGTGATGGTTGATGAGTGCCGTCTGGAACTTCAGCCATTCGTCCCAGCAGGTCTGGCAGATCGACTCGTGGACGCGGGTGCCCAGCTCGTTACGCAGCGGCGGCTTCGCCAGCTGCTCGCCGTCACGTCCGCAGCGGACACATGTTATCTGCGACATTTCTGCTCCTTTATCGTAGCTCCGTCGTATGATCGTTCGTCAACGTACAGCGGGAGGCGTCGCGGGGGTATGTCATGTGCTTGCATGTACCGCTTTGCCGCCGCATAGTCGGATACCCGCCGGGGCGCGGGAGGTGCGCGCTACGAGTAGGAGGTGCTTCCTGGACGGTGAATGGACGGTAGCGGCGCAGTCACGGCTGAAGCAGCAGCTCGGCGAGGCATCGGTGGAGTATCCGGCTCTGCTCGCCACCTGCCCGCGCGGACACGTGCGGCCGCTGCCGACGCGATTCAGCAAGCGCGAGTTTCCGCTGCGCTGCCACGTCTGCCGACGCGACTATCTGTTCCGCGACACGCGGGAGTGAAAGCGAAGAGCCCCGGTCGCGAGCCGGGGCTCCTGGTCTGGTACTAGTGGACTGTCTCCGAAGTAACGTGAGCACCGAGAGTTCGGATGCGCGCCGCTGGCAAGGAGCAATGACGACGGGATAGCAGAGCTATTCCGAGGAGGTGCGACGCAGCGTCCAGTGGCGCGCAGGCGCACTCGAATGCCGCGGAACTTCGGAGACAGTCCACTAGTAGCGATCCCGGCGTCCGCCGCCGCCGCCACCACCATAGCCGCCGCCACCGCCCGCACC
>DATABQ010000497.1:0-3399 GCA_036259495.1 Longimicrobiales bacterium
ATAATCAGCAGGGGAGGGGTGTCCCGTCCCGAACAGCCTCAGCGCCGGGCCTCATCGCCACATCACCTCCCATCTCCATTATCTCCCTTTCCGAAACAAGCTGCGACCCGAAAGCCGAATAACGCAGATCGCGCACGCGAATAGCGCCAACACGATCTCCGCCGAATCCGCGAACAGCGCCACGCCCCATATCCCGTCCATTCCCAGCGTCTTCCGGCGTAATCCCGCGCGTTGACACTGATATCCGCCGCGCCTACTTTGCGGCGTCTGTTCGGGAACTTCCATACGGGATCAAGCATGGTCAACAAGATTACGGTCGTCGGGGCGGGCAATGTCGGCGCGACGGCCGCGCAGGGTCTGGCGCGCCGGGAGCTCGCGCGCGAAGTCGTGATGATCGACATCATGGAGGGCGTGCCGCAGGGCAAGGGCCTCGACCAGTGGGAATCGGCTCCGATCGAGGGCTGGGATGCCCGCGTGCGCGGCACCAACAGCTACGATGACACCGCCGGCTCCGATCTCGTGGTCGTGACCGCGGGGATCGCCCGCAAACCGGGCATGAGCCGCGAGGACCTGCTCAAGACGAACGCGGGAATCGTTCGTGATGTCTCCGAGCAGATCCGCAAGACCTCGCCGGATGCCATCGTCATCATGGTGTCGAATCCTCTCGACGTGATGGCGCACGTGTGCATGAAGACTACCGGCTTCCCGCGGGAGCGCGTGATCGGCATGGCCGGCGTGCTCGACACGGCGCGCTACCGCTCGTTCATCGCGCTCGAGCTGGACATCAGCGTCGAGGACATTCAGGCGCTCGTGCTCGGCGGCCATGGCGATACCATGGTACCCCTCGCGTCCTACACGACGGTCAGCGGCATTCCGCTCTCGCAGCTACTGCCGAAGGAGCGCATCGACGCGCTCGTCGACCGCGCCCGCACCGGCGGCGCGGAGATCGTGAGCCTGCTCAAGACAGGCAGCGCGTATTACGCACCGGCCGCCGCTGTCGTGCAGATGGCGGAGGCGATCGTACGTGACAAGAAGCGCGTATTGCCATGTTCGGCATGGCTCCAGGGCGAGTTCGGCATGAAGGACATCTTCCTCGGCGTGCCCTGCAAGCTCGGCCGCCGCGGCCTCGAGAAGGTGATCGAGGTCGAGCTCAACGGTGAGGAGAAGGCTGCTCTCGGCAAGTCCGCCGACGCGGTGCGCGAGACCATGGCTCTGCTCAGCTGACGAGAACGAGGCGCAGTCATGATCCGGCGGGTGTTCTCACTCTGGGGTTCGACGGTCGGCAAGAAGATCATGATGGCGGTGACGGGAGTCATCCTCATCGGCTTCGTCCTCGTCCACATGCTCGGCAACCTGAAGGTCTACCAGGGCGCCGAAGCGTTCAACCACTACGCCGAAGGCCTGCGTACACTGGGCGAGCCGTTCTTCGGACGCGGTCAGCTCCTGTGGATCCTGCGGATCATCCTGCTCGTCGCGGTGATCATCCACATCGTGGCCGCCGTTCAGCTGGTCCTGCGCAGCAGGCGCGCGCGCGCCGTGGGCTACAGGAAGTACGAGGGCGACATGGTGTTCAGCTATGCGTCGCGTACGATGACCTGGGGCGGCCTCATCATTCTCGCCTTCGTCGTCTACCACCTGCTGCACCTGACGTTCGGCACCGCGCATCCGGATTTCATTCACGGTAACGCGTATCACAATTTCGTGATCGGTTTCCAGAGCTGGCCGGTTTCCATCGCGTACATTCTCGCGATGATCCCGCTGGGATTCCATCTCTACCACGGCTTCTGGAGCATGCTCCAGACGTTCGGCGCGACGAACCCGAAGCTCAACTACATTCGCCGACCGATCGCCGCCGTGCTGGCCGCTGCGATCGTGATCGCCAACATCTCCTTCCCGGTGGCCGTGCTGGCCGGTTTCGTGGGCTACTGAGGCGTCATGGAGCTGAATTCCAGGATACCCGCCGGACCGATCGATCAGAAGTGGGATCGGCACCGGTTCGAGCTGAAGCTGGTGAACCCGGCGAACAAGCGGAAATACACGGTCATCGTCGTCGGCTCCGGCCTGGCCGGCGCAGCAGCGTCGGCAACGATGGCGGAGCTGGGCTACAACGTACATTGCTTCTGCTTTCAGGATTCGCCGCGCCGCGCGCACAGCATCGCAGCTCAGGGCGGCATCAACGCCGCCAAGAACTACCAGGCCGACGGCGACAGCGTGCATCGCCTGTTCTATGACACGGTCAAGGGCGGCGACTTCCGCGCACGTGAAGCGAACGTGCACCGGCTGGCGGAGATCAGTCTCAACATCATCGATCAGTGCGTGGCGCAGGGTGTCCCGTTCGCACGGGAGTACGGCGGGAATCTGGCGAACCGTTCGTTCGGGGGTGCACAGGTGTCGCGCACGTTCTACGCGCGCGGCCAGACCGGGCAGCAGCTCCTCCTGGGCGCCTACCAGGCTCTCGAGAAGGAAGTGCGCAGCGGGAAGGTGCAGATGCACACTAGGCACGAGATGCTCGATCTCGTGCTGGTGGATGGCCGCGCGCGCGGGATTGTCACGCGCGATCTCGTGAGCGGCGCGACCCAGTCGTGGGCTGCGGATGCGGTGGTGCTCGCGACGGGCGGCTACAGCAACGTGTTCTTCCTGTCGACGAACGCCAAGGGCTGCAACGTCACGGCCATCTGGCGTGCACACCGCCGTGGCGCCGGCTTCGCGAATCCGTGCTTCACGCAGATCCACCCGACCTGCATTCCGCCCAGCGGCGACTATCAGTCGAAGCTGACGCTCATGAGCGAGTCGCTGCGCAACGACGGCCGCATATGGGTGCCGCTGAAGAAGGGCGACACGCGCGCACCGAACGACATACCGGACAGCGAACGCGACTACTACCTCGAGCGTCACTACCCGAGCTTCGGCAACCTCGCCCCGCGTGACATCGCCTCACGCCGCGCCAAGGAAGCCGTCGATGATGGCCGCGGTGTCGGACCGTCCGGTGTGGGTGTCTACCTCGATTTCCGCGACTCCATTGCACGACTCGGTCGCAACGTCATCGAGGAGCGCTACGGCAACCTGTTCGACATGTACGCCAACATCACCGGGGAGAACCCGTACGAAGTTCCGATGCGGATCTACCCGGCTCCGCATTACACGATGGGCGGGCTCTGGGTCGACTACAATCTCATGAGCACCATCCCCGGGCTCTTCGTGGCCGGCGAGGCGAACTTCTCCGACCACGGCGCCAACCGCCTCGGCGCGAGCGCGCTCATGCAGGGGCTGGCCGACGGCTACTTCGTCGTCCCGCTGACGATCGGCGACTACCTCGCGTCGACCAAGCTCGAGCCGCTCGCCGCCGACCACCCGGCGGTGCGCGCCGTCGTCGCCGACGTGGAGGCGCGGACGCGGCGG
>DATABQ010000498.1:0-5215 GCA_036259495.1 Longimicrobiales bacterium
GAGGTTCTGGTAGGGGAGGGTGGAATTTCCCTCCGCATCCACGGTGGTGATCGGCGCCCAGTCGTTCGTCGTCTTCTGGTAGTAGGGCGAGAAACGCAGGTTGCCGGCGGACCCGGACCAGCTCGCGTTGAGCGAGACGGAATGGGTGTACTGCGGCTCGATATCCGGGTTGCCGATGCGGCGGTTGAGCGGATCGGTGGAAACGTCGATCGGGTTGAGCACGGACGGACCGGGCCGTCCGATGCGTCTGGAGTAGGAGACGCGTACCCGCTTCGAGTCATCGATCCGATAGGAAAGGTTGGCACTGGGGAACAGGTCGAAATAGTTCCTGCTGAACGATTCGCCGCTCGGCACGTTGAAGTCCATGGCGAGGTGTTCACCGCGGAGTCCGAGCTGGACGCCGAAGTCGCCGAACTGCCGCTCGAGGGTGGTATATGCGGAGTTCGTCGTCTCGCCCTGGTCGAACCCGCGATCGGTGATCAGGCCATCGGGCGCGCCGGCAGGGTCGTCGATGAAGTTGATGAGTCTGTCGTTGTCGCTGTCCTGGAACTCGAGCTCATAGCCGATCTCGAGGGCCATCTCCTCGCTGAGCGGGCGGCTGTAGTCGACCTGGATCGAGAGCTCGCGCTCGAGCTCCTCTTCATCCTCGAGCGTGAGCTCGGCGGGGAGGAGCACGTCGTCCGCGAAGTCTTCGTCCGTGGTGATTTCCTCGCGGCTGTCGCCGTTCTGCCTGCCGGTCTGGGCCTGGATCTCGAATTCCAGCTCGTGCTCACGACGTTCCCACTCGTAGTCGAATCCCGTCGACAGGTCGAAGGAGAGATTGCGCGAGTCGGATGCAGTCATCCGGTCGTAGATGAGGATGGCCGTTTCGGTGTCGTCGAGATGAGTGGTGGTGTTGAAGCGCTCGGACTCGTTACCGGAGCGGCGGAACCCCGTTTCGGCGTAGATCCGCATGCGCTCCGTCGCCTGCCACCGTGTTTCGAGATCGAGGTTGCCGGCCAGACCGGTACGATCGGATCTCGTATCCTGCCGCAGGAAAGCCGGATCCGCGATGAGGTTCTGACGGAGATCGTAGCCCGTGCTCTCGTTGTCGGAGAGGCGGACGAATCCGCCGCCGTTGAACGTCCAGTCGCCGCGCTGGAGCGTGCCGCGGACGCCGGCACCATACTGGCCGCGCGTGCCCGCGCTCGCGAACGCGCTGCCGCTCAGTCCCAGCTCGACACCTTCCTTCGTCACCAGGTTCACGATTCCACCGGTGCCTTCCGCGCCGTAACGCGCGGAAGGGTTGTCGATCACCTCGATCTTCTGAAGGTAATCGGCGGGAAACTGTTCGAGGAAAATCGTCAGTGCCTCGCCGGACATCGGCGCGGGGCGGCCGTTGATGTAGATCGCTGGCGAATTGCCGCGGAGCGTGATGCCGCCGTCGATATCGACTTCCAGCTCCGGGATCGACTGGAACGTCTCGGTGACGGAGCGGCCGTCAGCGCCCATCACGCCGAGGTTGTACGAGGTGCGATCCGCCTCGAACGTGACGGCGGTGCGCTCGCTCGACACCTCGATCGGCTCCAGCACAACGGCCTGCACCGGCAGGCGCAGCACGCCGAGGTTCCGCGTTTCGTCATCCGCCAGCTCGAACGACTGCGTGAACACCTCGCCGTACCCGACGCTGACGAATCGGACATAGTAGACGCCCTCGCGCACCTGCAGGATGCGGAACGCGCCGTCCTCGTTCGTCAGGGTCTCCGCAACGAGCGATGAATCGGCGGCAGACAACAATTCGACGGTCGCGTTCGCCACAGGTTCGCCCGTGTCCCCGGCCGTGACGGTGGCCAGAACGATGCCCGTCCCGGACGGCAGCGCGGGCGGGTCCGCGGGCGGGTCCTGGGCCGCGGCAGGCAGCGCGGTCCAAATCAGGCCGAGCGTGATGAGCGCGGCGCGGCGCAGTGAATATGCCACTTCTTCTCCCCTGTGCTATGAATGCTGCCTATCTGACGGGGGCGAGCGGCGCAATGTTAAATCCGGGGGACGTGAGCGGGTGTGAGTCCATCAGCGGGACGGCGCGTCCGGCACGAGTCTCCGCGACAGGCGCGCTACGGCGGCCGCCATCTCATCGCGTTTGCCGGGGGCCCAGTCCTCGAGCGTCTCGGCGAGCTGATCGCGTCGCGCCTGTGAGAGCGCCGCCAGGGCAGCGCACCCGGCGTCGGTCAGCCGGTACGCAGTGCCATCCCGGCCTGTATCGAGGGTAATGAGGTTGCCTGCGCGGAGCTGTTCCACGGCCGCATCCAGCCGCTCGCGTGGGATGTCGTGCCTGCGGCCGAGCTCGTCCAGGTGCAGGGCCGGCTGATCCCCGATCTGCACGAGCAGCCAGGCGGACAGCGGCTCCAGCTCGATACCGGCGCGGGCGGTTACGCGCTGGATGTATTCGCGCCGGGCGTCGCGCGAGGCGATGAGGGAGAGCGAGCGCTCGAGCCGTGCCACGGAGCTCGCGTCCGTCGGCATCGGTAACAGCTCCTCCGCCTCACGGCCGACGTCCTTCGCGACCGCGGCTATCGTGTGGCGCAGCGGAAGCTCCGGCACGAGCCACGTGAGGACGAAGCCGATCAATGCGATGACCGTCGCGGCCAGGAATACGACGCTGAGCGCGGAAGTGAATGCCTCCACGTACAGCGCGTGAGTGGCCGGCTCCATCTCCGCGAGCGCCTGCGGGCTGATGCCCGCTGTCGGAAGCTCGACTCCCGCGGGGAGCGTGGCCGCGAGATGTGCGGCGAGCCTGCTGGCGAAGATCGCACCGAACACGGCGGTCCCGAGGGATCCGCCGATCAGACGGAACAGCGTCGCGCCGGACGTGGCGACGCCGAGCTCGCGATAGTCGACCGCGTTCTGCACCGCGATGACCAGCACCTGCATCACGTTGCCGAGGCCGAGGCCGAGCACGAGCATGTAGAGCGACGCCTGGAGAACGGTCGTCTGCGCCGTCATGCGCGAGAGCAGGAACAGCCCGAGCGCCATGACGGCGGTGCCGATGACCGGAAAGATGCGGTAGCGGCCGATGCGGCTGATCAGCTGGCCCGACAGGATCGACGTGAACAGCATCCCGCCCATCAGCGGCAGCATCTGAAGGCCGGAGGCCGTGGGCGTCGCGCCGTTGACGACCTGAAGGAAGAGCGGGATGTAGGTCACCGATCCGAACAGTGCGAATCCGACGATCAGACCGATCACCGCGGTGAGCACGAATGTGCGGTTCGCGAACAGGCTGAGCGGGAGCACGGGCTCTGCCGCGCGCGCCTCCACGCGCACGAACGCGAACAGCATGAAGAGCGCCGCGATGCCGAGCGCGATCATGGGCGGTGACGTCCAGGGGAACGCGACGCCCCCGAGATCGGTGAACAGCACGAGTGAGCTGAGCGCGAGCGCGAGCAGACCGGTGCCGAGATAGTCGATCGCGTGGCGCACGCGCTCCGTGCGGCGCGGCAGTGTGACCGCAATGACGGTCAGCGCCAGCATTCCGAGCGGCACGTTGATGTAGAAGATCCAGCGCCACGACCACTCGGTCGTGAAATATCCGCCGAGCAGCGGGCCGGCGATGCTCGAAACGCCGAACACCGCGCCGAAGATGCCCTGGTAGCGGCCGCGGTCGCGTGGCGGCACGATGTCGCCGACCACCGCCTGGGTCGTCACCATCAGCCCGCCGCCACCCATGCCCTGGATGAAGCGGAACAGGATGAGCTGCTCCATGCTCGTGCTCATGCCGCACAGCACGGAGCCGATCAGGAAGATGACGATACCGGTCTGGAGCACGACCTTGCGGCCGTACAGGTCGCCGAGCTTGCCGTAGAGCGGTGTGACGACCGTCTGCGCGAGCAGGTAGGCCGTCACGACCCACGCCAGCCGCTCCAGGCCGCCCAGCTCGCCCACGATCGTCGGCAGCGCCGTCGCGACGATAGTGCTGTCCAGCGCCGCCAGCAGCATCGCGAGCAGCAGACCGCTGAAGATGACGAGGATCTGCTTCCGGGTGAGCGGCTCGGGCTCGACCGGAACTGTCGCCGAGCTCATTGCACCACGTCCGCTCCGCTCACGCCGGCACCGGCACCACGTCAGCCCCGCTCACGCCGTCATCCGCACGAACTCGCCACGCTCCACATCGAGGATGTCGATGGTGCCTTCCTCGATGATGTAGTGCCAGCCGTGCAGCGTGATGGTGCCGTCCTCCACGCGCGACCGCACCTCCGGGTACGTGAGCAGCCGCTCCAGCTGGAGCGCGATCGAGCGCTGCTCCGTGCGTCGCAGAAGAGCGTCGTCCACCACCCCTTCCAGACGCGCATCCTTCGCCAGCTCCAGCCACCTCTCGATGTGCGGCGTCTGCGTCAGCGGCGGATCGTAGAGCGCACGCACGGCACCGCAGTGCGTATGGCCGCACACCACGATGTTGTCGACTCGCAGCACTACCGAAGCAAACTCGATCGCCGCGGAGTTGCCGTGATAGCCGAAGTCGGACTCGAACGGCGGCACGAATGCACCAAGGTTGCGGATGTGAAACAGCTCACCCGGCCCCGCGCTCGTGATCATTTCCGGCACGACGCGCGAGTCCGCGCAGCCGATGAACAGGGTGGACGGGCTCTGGCCCTCGCGAACCAGGTTCTCGTAGTGCTCCCGGTACTGCGGGAACACCTCGCGGCGGAAACGCCGCAGTCCTTCGATCAGATGGTCAGGCATCGGGCCAAATTGGGAGATCCTCGCTCTGCGCGCTACGTCGCGGCCGCACTTCCGCATCCCGAGTGCCCCGCCCCGCCGGCATTCCCGCCGCTCCGCTCCAATGGCTGCTTTCTTGCTCTGCGAGCGGTCCAGAAGACAGCAAAGCAAGGACTCTGTAGGCATCGGAATGACTGAAAGGCAGGGCAGCTCGGAAGGTCGCGCGATCATTCTGGTCGTCGAACGTGACCCGCACATCCGCGAACTGGAAGCCTTTTTCCTGAACGAGGCGGGTTACGCGGTGGAGTTCACCGATGACGGCCCGTCGGCGCTGGCGCTTGCGCGGGAGATGCGGCCGGAGCTGGTGATCACGGAAGTACTCGTCCCGAAGCTGGACGGGCTCGCCCTCTGCCGCGAGCTGAAGCGGGACCCGGCTACGGCGGGGATCATGGTGTTGATCTTCAGTATACTGGCGGCTTCCACGCGTGCGCGGGAAGCGGGAGCGGACGCCTTTCTCATGAAACCT
>DATABQ010000499.1:0-2758 GCA_036259495.1 Longimicrobiales bacterium
GGGCGACGGCGGCCCCCGATGGGCCGCCGTCGTTCGTCAGGCGGCCGCGCAATCTCAACATTCGCGAAACCTCGCGCGTCTTATATACGTACGGCGACAAGCAAACGTCCGTGGGACGTGCAGTCGACCGACCACAGCGAACAACTATCAGGGAGTTGCAACGGTGCACTCATACAGCTGCCGCCTGTCCATCCTGGCGGCGCTGGCGCTCATGCTGGCGCTGGCGCCCGATGCGTCCGCACAAACCGCGACACTCACGCTCGACGAGGCGATTACACTCGCGCGACGCAACAACCCGGACTTCCTGCAGCAGGCTAACGATGTCGCCGCCGCCGACTGGGCGGTGCGCGATGCGTATGGGTCACTCCTTCCGGGTGCGTCCGCCTCTACCTCATACAACTACCAGGCCGCGGGTACACAGCGCGTCGGCAACTTCGGCGACATCGGGGTCACGAACTCCACCGACTACTATTCGTCGAACTACAGCCTCGGTCTCAGCTATCGCCTGAGCGGCTCGACCCTCATGGCGCCGGGTCAGGCGAAGTCGCAGCGGCGTGCGACCACGGCCGGTGTCGAGGCGGCGGTCTTCGCGCTGCGCACCAATGTCACGCGCCAGTACCTGGCGGTGAAGCGCGCGCAGGACGGCGTCGCACTCGCGGAGCAGGAGCTCGAGCGCGCCGCCGAGAACCTGCGCCTCGCCAGTGCACGCGTCGAGGTAGGCGCCGCCATTCCCATGGAGGCGACACAGGCCGAGATCGAGCGCGGCCGGGCTGAAGTGGCGCTGCTTCAGGCGCAGAATATGGTCGAGACGGAACGGCTCCGCCTCGAGCAGGTGCTCGGAACCGACCTGCCGGCTGATGCCGCGCTGACCACCGCGTTCGCGGTGACCGACGTGCCCTGGACGGAGACGCAGCTCCAGGCTTTCGCAGCGGAATCGCATCCGTCACTGCGCGCCGCACGTGCGGCCGAGGCCGCATCGGACGCCGGTGTAAAAATGGCCCGTTCGGCGTACCTGCCGTCTCTCAGCTTCTCGGCCGGGATTTCAGGATTCATGCGCCAGGCGGGCAACTCCGAGTTCCTGGTGGACCAGGCGTGGGAGAGCATGTATGCCCAGCAGCGCCAGTGCGAGACGACAAATCTCATCAGTGCCGGTCTGAGCTCGCCGCTCCCGGGTACACCTCAGGACTGCTCGCGCTTCGTGCTGTCGTCGGAGGATGAGCAGCGGATCCGTGAGGGGAATTCGCTGTTCCCGTTCGGCTACGAGCGCAATCCGTTTTCGGCATCGCTGTCGATCTCGCTGCCGATCTTCGATGGGCTCTCCCGCGAACGGCAGATCGAGCAGGCGAAGATCGCACGCACGGATGCAGAGCTGCGCCGGAGGTCGGAGGAGATGCGCCTGCGGACGGAGATCGCCGCGGCGCTGGGCACCGCACGGACGGGCGCGCGCAGCGCGGAGCTCGAAGCGCGCAATGCGGAGCTCGCGGATGAGCAGCTGCGGCTGGCGCGCGAGCGCTACCGTCTCGGCGCGGCATCCTACGTCGAGCTGCAGGAAGCAGAAACGCTCAAGGCACGCGCCGATCGCGCGTATCTGAACGCGCTCTACCAGTTCCACGAAAGCCTCGCCGCGCTCGAAGCGGCGGTCGGACGTCCACTTACCGGTGCGGAGATCCGCTGATGAAGAAGGGTATGAAAATCGGGATCGGGGTCGCCGCTCTCGTGAGCGTCGTCGCCATCTCAACACTCGCAGCGTCGAGGAGCGATGGTGATGCCGCGACCGTGCGCATGGAACCGGTGGCGGCACGCGACCTCGTCGCGACGGTCACCGCGAGCGGCTGGATCCGGCCGCACCGTCGCGTCGAGGTGCAGGCCGACATCATGGGCCGCATCATCGAGCTGAACGTCAATGAAGGTGATATCGTGCAGCGCGGACAGGTGCTGCTGCGCATCGATCCGAGTCAGTTCGAGGCGGCGGTGTCCCGCGCACAGGCAGCCGTGAGTGAGGCCCTCGCCCGCGAGGCACAGACGAAGGCGAACCTGCTCCAGGCAGAGCGTGCGTATGAGCGCTTCGCGCAGCTCGCGCAGTCCGACGAACAGCTCGTGAGTCAGCAGCAGCTCGAAGAGGCGCAGACGCAGATGCTCGTGCAGCGCGAGCTGATGACGGCGGCCGGGTTCGGCGTCGAGCAGACGCGGTCCGCCCTCACCGAGGCGCGCGATCGGCTCTCGAAGACCGTGATCCGTGCACCGATGGATGGCATGATCACGCGACTCAATGTCGAGGAAGGCTCGACTGCGATCGTCGGCACGACGAACAACCCGGGCAGCATCCTGCTCACGGTTGCGGACCTGTCGACGATGGAAGCCGTGGTGCGCGTCGATGAGACCGATGTCCCGGACATCCAGGTGGGCGATAGCGCTGCCGTAACGATCGATGCCTTCCCGCGCCAGCAGTTCACCGGGCGCGTGAGCGAGATCAGTTACAGCTCCGTGCGATCACCGCTCCAGCAGGCTGCCACGACGACGCAGGGCGGCCAGGCGATCGATTACGAGATCGTCATCACGCTGGACAACCCGCCGCCGTCGCTGCGCTCCGATCTGTCGGTCTCCTCCGACATCGTGACCGCCAAGCGGCCCAGCGCCCTGTCGATACCGATCATCGCGCTCACCGTTCGTGAGCAGACGGATACGGAAGCTGTCGATAGCGAGGATCCGGCCGTACGCGCCGCCGCGGAAGCAGCTGCCGAGACGACCGCGAAGAAGC
>DATABQ010000500.1:0-9447 GCA_036259495.1 Longimicrobiales bacterium
AGTCGAAGCTCTATTCGGCCGGGCAGGAGGCCGGTGTCCGGACGGATTGCGTCTGGGTTCACGACCTCGATTGCACGTGGTGGGCGTACTGCCCGAAGTAGCGGCTTCAGCGCATCGCTGTCCGCTCCTCGATCCTGCGCTGGAGGTCCGTGCGCTCGAGCAGATCCTGGAACGGACGACTGGCGGCGACGCGCGCCGCTGTCCAGCCGCCGTCCTCCAGGAACTGGTCCAGCAGCGCGAGTGCGGTCGAATCCTCGCCCAGCGCCGCGTGGACGCTCGCACGCATCCAGAGCGCTCCCGGATCAGCCGGTCCACTGGCCACGCGGCGCAGAATCGCACGCGCGCTGTCCGGCTGTTCTGCGCGGGCGTATGCCGCCGCGATCATGCTTTCGAAGCGGCCCTGTAGCGAAGGCTGAATGCTCGCGTCCCCGTCGTCGAACCGCGCCAGTTCCTGCCGAAGCCGGTCCGGCTCCGGGGTGATGCCGTCCGCCCATGCGTGCAGAGCGAGCAGGCAGTAGGAAAAGACCAGCTCATCGGGAAAGTGGGTCTTGCCCTGGAAGCACCAGCCCTCGGCCTCGCGATCGCGGCCCATTTCGAACAGCGCGTTGAAGCGCAGATATGTGAGTGCCGCCGCGTGTGGACCATAAGGGTCGAGGCGGTAGGCCGTTTCGGCGGCATCATTCGCTTCGGCGTAGCGGCCCGTCTGGTACCGCAGGTTTGCGAGCCGGCGCCAGGAGCCCTGGTCCAGAGTGTCCAGCTCCGTCGCTCGCTCGAGTTCCCGCTCGGCCGCAGCCAGGCCGCTCATGATGCTGTCCGGCGACTCGTGCAGCTGGGCCATCTGCTGGAGCAGCGCGCCCCGCAATGCGTGAACGCCGGCCATGTCACGGCCGGTCCGCGCCGCCACGTCAGCGAGCGCCAGGCCAGACTGCAGAGCATGACGTGACTCCGCTGCACCCCGCGCCTCTGCTGCACCCCGCGCGCGGCCGCCGGCAGCGGCAATACGGGAGATGAGGGCGCGTCGCTCTGCGAGCCAGCCACGCTCGAGGACGGGCTCCGGCCATTCAGGATCCATCTGCGCCGCAAGGGACAGAAGCGAATCGGCCATTGCGAGCAGGTTGAGGGCGTCGTCGAACTCGCCACTTTCCAGCAATGTCACGACGGTCTCGTGGACATCGCCGGCCTGCGCCAGGAGCCGCCACGCGGCATCGACCGTCGTGCCTGCCTTCGCCTGCCCGACGATGATCTCGGAACCGAGCTCGCCACGAAGGAAAATAGTGGCGCCGAGAACGACATCCTCGACGAGGTTCAGACTCTCCGACCAGGGCCGTTCGAACGAGCGGCGGCGCACGACCTCGCTCGTACGGCCATTCAGCAGCTCCACATCCAGCCGCAGTCGATCGTCAGCCAGGGAAAGACTGCCCTGTACGAGATAATCCGCATTGTACGTGCGACCCTGCCCGTCCGTGGTCCTGCCCTGCTCGCGCAGCTCCCGGACCGCGGCAGGCGAGATCACCGACAGGACGCCGCTCTTCGCGAGAGCGGTGGCGAGCGCGTCACTCAGTGCTCCCCCGAGGTATCTGATCGAGGCGTCCGCCGAAGAATCGGCGAACGGGAGCACCGCGATGATGGTCGCCGGACCGGGCGCCGCCGGGGAAGCTGCCGGTGCACGCGAGTAGAAGCCGAACCCCAGAAGCGCCGCGGCGATCACGCCGGCCGCGACCGCCCGCTGCGCGATGGATGCCGCACGCCAGAGATCCACCGGCTTGCGCCGTACTGCCCGCGCCGCCGGCCGCTCCGATCCGGCCTGAGTGGCGCCTCGCGGCGGAGCTGCGACCGCCGCCGCTGCAGCGTCCGGCACCTGCCCCACCCCCGATGCGTCCGTCTCCACCTCAGGATCCGGCACCGGCCGGACCGGCGATGCTGCTGCCTCCGCTGCACCATTCCGGATCGCAGCGACGAGCGCCTGCGTATTCTCGAGCGGCTCGACCTGCAGCTCCGCCGCAAGCTGCCTCTCATAATGCTCGTAGAACTGCAGCGCCGAGGCACGATGTCCGGCGGCGACCAGCCGCTCGATCAGCGCGTGTGCCGCTTCGTCATCCAGCGGGTCCAGCTCCACCCAGCTGCGCGCAGCCGCGAGTGCAGCCTCCGTCCTGTTCTCCGCGACCAGACGTGCAATGTGATCGCGCTGGAACCGGCGGTGGAGCCGCGCCAGGTGGCCGCCTCGGCGGTCGACCCACGATTCGAACGATCGGTTGTCGAGAGAAAATCCGAGCAGGAACGCACCGCGGTACAGCTCGAGCGCTTCCTCCACGCGCCCCCCGTCGATGGCGCTCTCGAACTCGATCGCGTCGACGGTGGCGGTGACCACGATCCGGTCCCGCCGCATGTCGACCCAATCCTCGCCCAGCACCTGCCGGAGCTCGTAGAGCATCTGTCGCAGGGCGTGCTTGCCGCGCGCAGTGTCGCGGTCCGGCCAGAACATCGCCACCACCTCGTCGCGCGAGACGTCCTGCTCCACCGCGAGGTAGAGCAGGAGCGCGAACCGGAGCCGCTGTGCCGGCAGGTCCGGGAAACCGGTGTCGCCGCGGTCTACGCGAGCGACACCAAGGGTGGTGAGGCGAATTGGCATCGGCGCCTTGAAGTGGGTGCGACCTGGGCTCAGTAGGATTCTGGAGTATGTCGGAAATCGTCCCGAGTGGCAAGCGTCTCATCCACTGTCACACCCCCTCCCCATCCTGGAAGACATACCCACACAGGAGGCGCGCACCCATGAAGACCAGTATCCTGCTGGACCACGAGCCGGTCGAGGCCGCGCGTGTCGTGCGACTGCTGCTTCGGCTGGAGGCGGAAACGACCGGCCGGACGGACCGGCTGCCGCTCAACCTCTCGCTCGTGCTGGACCGCTCCGGTTCCATGTACGGCGGCAAACTGGAAGCGGCGCGCGCCGCGGCGGCACTGCTGGTCCGGCGGCTGTCCCCCGATGACACAGTCAGCGTAGTCGCGTACGACGATGAGGTCCGCACCGTGGCGGAGCCGGCGAAAGGGGCGGCGCAGGCAGCACTGCCGCGCCAGATCGAGGCCATCGAGACGGGCGGCTCGACGAACCTGAGCGGCGGCTGGCTCCGGGGCCGCGAGCTGGGCGCGCTTGCCGACACGTTCGCTGCGCACAGCGTCTCCGAAGCCGACCAGAAGTACATGTATCACCGCGCGTACAACTCGATGACAGGCCGGAGGAAGAAGGATGAGCTGATCCGGCGGAAGAACGGGCCCAGGTAGATGCAGAAAACCCCGGCGCCGCGGACGAATCCGCTGCACCGGGGTTTCTGTTACTGGCGAGAGCCTGGTTCCGCTAGGTTCGGTTGCGCCTTGCGACGCGACGGATCCCACTCTCTTGCGTGCCACACGGCCTTGCGACACGGTGTCCCTCGGCCAGGGACGTATCGACTGCGGCCAGTTACCTCGCAGCCGGCTCACTCTTTCCGAACTCTCGAGTGAGCTGCTCTCGAAAAGCGTCCGATTCGAGAGCGACGTCGTTGCAGTGAGCAGGCCGCTCTGCTGCTGACGTCTGACTCAAGAATACACTGCTGGAATGCTGCGGTCAAGCTTTTCACAACGGCCCGCAAGTCATTGCAGGAGCACGCCTTACGCCAAGTGTGCGAAAGATTGGCGAAGCTTTGGTTCGCGCGATGGACGCATCGACATATGCACGCTGGCCTTACCCGATTGTAACAGTTTCAATTCACATTTTTTCGGCATTTCTCCACACGTATCCACACGTCCGATCGTGGTTATCCACCCCCGAGTGTGGAGAACTGCGTTGCGTTGTTGCCATTCCCCGGAAAGGAATGGTACGATGGACCCACACATCAGCCGGATCCCCATGGAATCATGACATCAGCGGAACGAATCCTCGTATCGAGTCAGCCGGGCGCCCACGCGAGACCACAGCCAGCGACGGCACGGGCATAGTGGGTGAGACGCGGGTAGACCTCGTCCACCTCCTGGAGGATCTGCGGGACGCATACCCGGGGTCACTCGAGGAAACGATACTGACGGAGATCATTGCGAACGCGCTGGACTCCGGTGCAGACACTCTCGCGTTCGACGCGGACAGCGCAGAGTCGACGCTGATCGCGACCGATAACGGCCGCGGCATGACGAAGCGGGAGCTGTCGCGCTATCACGATCTGGCAACCACAACGAAGCGGCGGGGCAGCGGCATCGGCTTCGCTGGCGTCGGGATCAAGCTCGGCCTGCTCGCGTGCAATCAGGTGATCACTGAGACACGCCGCGGAAAGCAGCACACGGCGACGAGCTGGAAGCTGTCGAACCGCAGCCGCGCGCCCTGGAGCTGGATAGAGCCGCCGCACATGCTGGAGCGCGATGGCACTGCCGTGCTGATGCACCTGTCGAACCCGCTGTCGCAGCTGCTGGATGCAGGGTTCATCGAAGCAACGGTACTGCGCCACTACCAGCCGCTCTTCGAGCCCGAGTTCCTCGACATCCTCGCCGGGTCCTACCCAGATGGTTTCACGATCGTCGTGAACGGTCATGCCGTGGTGGGGCCGATCCGCGGCGCGGAACGGCACCCGATCGCCATCCGCGTGGGTCGCCAGCGGAAGCCGACGGGTGTGGGGTACATCGCGCGACATGATGAGCCGCTGCCTGAGCCGGAGCGCGGACTCGCGATCAGCACGCTGGGGAAAGTGATCCGCCGCGGCTGGGACTGGCTCGGCGTGACGCCCGCCAACGCGGAGCGCATCGAGGGTGTGATTGAGGTGCCGGCGCTCGCGGATGCGCTGACGCTGAACAAGGGCGACTTCCTGCGGCACGGCGCACGCGGCGCGCTGTTCATGTCATACCGAAAGGCCATCCAGGAAGCCGTCACCGCACAATTCACGGAGTGGGGTGCAGCGCCTGCGCTGACGAAACGCGCACCTCGTACACGTCCGATGGAACGCGACATCCGGCGAATTCTGGGCGACCTCGCCGGCGACTATCCGATGCTCGCTACACTCGTCGAGCGACGCGCGGGCGGGCAGCGTCGTCTGGCGTTGGGAGAGGCCGCCGACATCGGGGATCTGCGGAACGGCTGGGCTGCGGGCGAAGCGCTCGTGGCCGATGATGCTGCAGCGGGGGAGCAACCGCACGAGAACGCCGGCACTGCAGCCGGGGCCGTGTCACCGGGTGATCAGCAGGCGGGCAACGGTGGTGACGCGGGTGCGATCGGCGGAGGACACGACGTCGCTGATGGCAACGCGCATGGACCTGGCAGGACCGACCCTCCGGGTGATGGTGCACCAGGCAAGCGTAAGGTCGCCGCGCAGCTGCCCGGCCGCGGCGGCCGGAAGCAGCCGGCGACACTCTCGCTCGCGATCCGATTCGAGAGCCGGGCGGATGACTCGACGCTGGGACGGCTGATTGAATCGACCGTGTTTGTGAACGATGCACATCCGGCATACCGTCGCGCAGTCACATCGCGGGCCGAGGGCTATCACATCGCTGTGAGCGTCGCTGCCGCATTGGCTCCGCTCACGGTCGAAGCCGCAGACGCGCAGAGTTTCATCAGTGCATTCCTGGCGCGCTGGGGTGAGGCTGCGGGAGAGAAGGCAGACGGACGTGATCCGTCTGAGAGCACCTGAGTGCCAGGGATGCGACCGAGCCGGTGCGCCGTCATCTCCGGACAGGGAGCTCAGTCGCTACGCAACGCGATGGTCGGGCTCACGCGCGTTGCGCGCAGGGCGGGCCGCAGAGTGGCGGCGAGGGAGATGAGCAGGAGGAGGAACGCGACACTGGCGTACACGAGCGGATCGACGGCGGACGCGGAAAACAGCAGCGGCTCGATCCAGCGGCCGGCAAACAGCGCGGCCGCTCCACCCACGATGATTCCGGACAGCGCGAACGCCAGACCCTGCGCCGCGATCATGAGCATTACGCGGCCCGTGCGTGCGCCGAGTGCAATGCGCACGCCGATCTCGCGGGTGCGCTGGGCGACTGCATACGCGATGACGCTGTAGAGGCCGATAGCAGCGAGCACGAGTGCGAGCACGGCAAAGCTGACGAACATCGTCGCGCCGACACGCCATGACCGCTGCTGGCGTTGGATGATCTCTGCGAACGGAGTCACCGTCACATAGGCCTCGCCTGGCATTTCGCGTTGCAGGCGGTCACGCAGCGCAGCTACGTAATCCCTGCCCTCGCCTGCCACGCGCACGAGCAGCGCAGGACGTACGTCCCCGCCGAACGCGGCCTTGTGCTGCTCGATCGGCATGTAATACCAGAACTCCGGATCGCCGCCGATGTCGCGCGCGTCGATGTTCTCCGCGATACCGATGACGGTCCAGGCAGTGCTGTCGTTGCCGAGCCGCAGCTGTCTGCCGATGGCATTCTGACCCGGCCAGATCGCGTGCGCCATCCCCTCGCTGATCACCATCACGGGCATCGAGGCGGCACCGTCGGCACGCGTGAACGATCGGCCGCGCAGAATGTCCGTGCCGATCGTCTCGAAATAGGAGGGCGAGCCTGCCTGGAGTGTGTAGCGGCCGAGCAGATTGAGCGAGTCGCGACCGGCGACGACAGGCGCGCCGCGCCCTTCCTCGCTGTAGAACGGCACGGACGCTCTGAGGCTCACGCTGCTGACGCCCGGCACCGTCCCGGCGGCCTCGAGCATCCTGTCGGCGAGTGTACTGCGCTGGTCGTCGCTCAACGGGACACCGCGCACCGTGGCGTTGACGAGCACAACGGGAGCGACATCGTACCCGAGGTCATGGCTCCGCACGTTCAGCAGGCTGCGTACGAACAGTCCTGCACCCACGAGCAGCACGACCGAGAGCGCGGCCTGGAGCAGCAGCAGTCCGGCGCGAATGCGAGCTGCGCGATAACCGCCGTCGCGCGCGCCCTTGAGCGTGCCCGCCACATCGGCGCGCAGCGCCTGCAGCGCTGGTGCGAGTCCCGTCAGCAGTGCAACAGCGAGTGTGAGGAGGCCCGCGAACAGCAGCGTGCGTCCATCCGTCGCCACGGCGCCGATGTCCTCAGCACGCAGGAAGAAGCCGCGCAGCACACCACCGCTCCAGGTGGCGATCACGAGACCGGCAGCCCCGCCGAGCAGTGCGAGCAGCAGCGTCTCGATCATTAGCTGCTGCACCAGTCGCGGCCGTGACACACCGAGCGCGAGCCGCAGTGCGATTTCGCGCCGGCGGCCGAGTGCGCGCGCCAGCAGCAGGTTGATCACATTGGCCGCCGCGATCAGCAGCACGATGCACGCAACACCCATCACCCACAGGGCGATCCGGCCTTCCGGTCCGGCATCCGGTCCGCGTGCGAAATGAACGGGCGACAGTGTCGCGCTGAGACGTGCGGTCGCGGCATCCGACATTGAAGTGTAATCCTGGCGCTCCGCTTCCCAGCTGGCCGCGAACGCCACACCGAGGTCGGCGGTCGCGGCCTCGACGGGAACGTCAGCCCTGCGGCGCACCAGGATCTCGAGCCACGACCAGTTGTAGTTCTGTGCGAACTCGGGCCTGCGTGCATGCCCGTACGTCGTGATCGGCACGAACACCACGGGCGATTCGCTCGACGGCATCCCCACGAATCCCTTCGGTGCTACGCCGATGATCGTGTAGACCACATCGCCTGCGTACAGCTCCTCGCCCAGCACGCTCGTGCGGCCGCCGTATGCCGACTGCCAGAATCCGTGTGCGAGCACGGCGACGTTCCGCCCCGCCGGCAACGCATCCTCTTCGGGCGTGAAGAACCGTCCGAGTGCCGCAGGCGCCGGGAACAGGTCGAAGAACGACGCACTCACCGCCGCCACCGTCATCTCGCGGGAGTTCGCACCACGTCCGACAGCGAGCCTCGGGTATGCGAACGCCGCCGTCTCGTCGAACGATGAGACGCTGCGCTCGATGTCGAGATACCGCGTGTAGGCGAAGTTCCGCTCCATGCGCACCCCCCCATCCCACATGTAGCTCCAGTACACGCGATGCACGTCATCCGGCTCGCTGAGGAATGCGGGCGGTCGCAGCAGCAGACGATCGAGCACGCCGAACATCGCCGTGTTCGCGCCGATTCCGAGGCCGAGCGTGAGCACCACTGCTGCTGCGAAGCCCGGCCGCGACTTCACACCGCGCCAGCCGTATCGAACATCCTGCAGCAGCGCCTCCAGCCGCGCGACACCGCGTACGGCGCGCGTCTCCTCCCTGATCTGTTCCAGCCCGCCGAACTCGATGCGTGCGCGACGCTCGGCTTCGCTCCGCGTAAATCCCGCACGCATGTGCTTCTCGACTTCGCGCTCCAGGTGAAACCGGAGCTCGTCCTCCAGGTCGCGCTCCATCGCGCTGCGCCGGAACAGCGCACGCAGCCTGTACTTCAGATCCGACAGCATCACGCCATCCTCAGCACGAGTGCGACTGCCGCCGTGAGCTGCTCCCAGTCGGCCAGCTCCTTCGCCAGCTGCTTCCGTCCCGCGCGCGTCAGCTCGTAATACTTCGCACGGCGATTGTTATCGGAAGAGCCCCACTCCGCGCTGATCCAGCCGCGCCGCTCCAGCCGGTGCAGCGCCGGATACAACGAGCCCTGCGGCACCTGCAGCGCCGCCGCGGACACGTCGTGGATGCGTTCGGATATCGCCCAGCCGTGCATGGCGCCGAGCGAGAGCGATTTGAGGATCAGCAGGTCGAGCGTTCCCTGCGGCAGATCGAGCCGGTCAGTCATGTTCCCCCTCCATCTTCTACAAGAGTGGGCGCACACCTGTAGAAGCGCAAGGGGGAAGGCTGGAGATTACCGCAAACCCGCTTCAGTCAAGACGGTGCTGTCTTCGCGTCAGCCGCCCCAGCCTTCGTCGGCCGTAGGTCCGTATATGGACGGTAGGGGAATGTCCAGCAGGCGCAGGTAGACCGTCAACTGCCCGCGATGATGGCTCAGATGACTGATGTGCTGCCGGACGACCGCGCCGCGCGGCATCGTCATGAGCACCCTGTCGCCCATCTTCAGTGACCAGTCCACGTCCCAGTCGTCGTCCTTCGAGCTCTCAAGCGCCTTGCGTGCTGCCCGGACGCTCTCGTCGAAAAGGGCGAGGAGCTTGTCGGTGGTTTCATTGCTGTAGCCGCCGCCTTCGGCAAGATCGAGCGACGTGGACGACAGCGTCTGCGCTATCCAGCCGGGCATCCAGGACACCAGCTGCGCGAGGTGCGCGAGCGAAAACGACTTCGGGTGAGGCTTCCATTCCCCCTTGTCGGAAGGCACGCGCTCGATCACGCGCCGTGTGGCGGCCATCTCCTGGTCGAACTCCGGGATGAGCTTCGTTCCAATCGACATGACTTATTCTCCTGTGCTTTACACGGGCAAGGTTGGAATCAGGCCCGCACAGCCAACGAACACGCTTGCTGATCCCGCTGCCGGTTCGTCTCCGGAGCAGTCACGTCCGCACACGCAACGAAACGGGAGCGG
>DATABQ010000501.1:0-3104 GCA_036259495.1 Longimicrobiales bacterium
CACCATGAAGAAATCGCTCGTGACCGTGTTGAACATCTCGAGGAACTCTTCCTGGCGGATCAGCGCAAAATCGTTCTCCTCGCCCGGCCGCAGTCCGCGGGTCGTGCGGAGCAGGGTGGTGACCTGGTCCATCGCTTCCGCCTGGGTCGCAGTGGCCGTGGGGGAAACGAGGATGGATATGCCACCGTCCCAGGCACCGAGGTGTTTGAGCGCTGCGGTATACGGCATGTACGCGATGTTCTTCTGAAGCGCGGAGAACACGTTCTCGCTGCGCTCCACCACGCCGATCACCTCGAAGGGCTTGCCGTTGATGCGGACCATGCGCCCGATCGGGTCCAGTGTGCCGAACATTGCCTCGGCGAGGTGCGTGGTCAGCAGCACTACCGGGGAGCCGGCGCGTACATCGTTGCGCAGCATGTCATGGCCTGCGACGATCGCCGAATTCTCGTATTCCGCCCAGCCATCCTCACGCGCGAGGACCTGCACGCCGGTCAGGCGGTTCCGACCGTTGACGAACTCGGCGCCCATGCTGAGGTCGACGAGGGTATTGCGGACAGCAGGGAGCTCCTCGATGCGTCGCGCCTCGAGCGGCGTGACCTTCGGGTTGTTCTGCCATGAACTGCCGGGGCCGCTCGTCTGCACGCTGTTGAAGTTGTAGCGGGCGACCAGGAAGTTCTTCGGCCCCATGGCTTCCATCTCGCCGGCAACGCTCGACTTGATGCCCTGGATCATCGCGCTCATCGCCATTACCGTGGCGACACCGACGACGATTCCGAGGATGGTGAGACCAGAACGGAACTTGTTGGCGCGGAGCTGATCGATCGCGAGAGCGGCGCCCTCGGTAAAGGTCTGGATCCGCATTGGCTACTCCGCCCGCAGGGCTACGACAGGATCGAGCCGCGCGGCGCGCGCAGCGGGGTAAATGCCGGCGATCACGCCGACGCTCATCCCCATGAATACGGAGATGCCCATCCACAGCGGCGCAATCGCCGCCGGCAGGGGCGAGAGCGCCTGTACGACTTCCGCGAGCAGTACGCCGACCCCGATTCCGATCAGCGCGCCCAGCAGCGACAGCGTTGCGGACTCGACGAGCACCTGCACGTGGATGTCGCGGCGCTTCGCACCGAGAGCTTTCCGGATCCCGATTTCGCGGGTACGCTCCGTCACGGATACGAGCATGATGTTCATGATCACGATTCCGCCAACCACGAGCGCGATCGAGACGAGCCCTGGAAACGCGATCATCAGGATCTTCCGGATGTTCTGCCAGAAGCTCATCGATTCGGCTGCGGTTTCGATCGCGAAATCGTTCTCTTCCGCACCGCGCAGCTTGTGACGCACGCGCATGATGGCTTCGATCTCCATCTGCGCCTGGGCCATGTCCTCGGTTGCCAGTGGCTTCACGAGCACATGGTCGACGATACCCTGCGGATTGACCAGCCTGCCCATCGGCGAGCGGGCGGGTGCCAGCGCCCGATTGTCCATCGACATCCCGAACAGTGAGCCCTGTTTCGCCATTACGCCGATGACCCGGAACGTGGCGCCGCGCACCTTGACCTCGCGGCCGAGCGGATCGAGCGAGCCGAACAGTGCCTCGGCGGTTTCGGCGCCCAGCACGACGACGGGCACGCCTGCGCGATCCTCGGGTGCAGTGAAACCGCGCCCGTGCTCGATGTCGATGTCACGGATGCGCAGCAGGTCGGCGGAGGCGCCGGTCAGCTGGACGTTCTGAATCTCGACGCCGTGCTCGGACACCATGTTGCCGCCGCTGCCGCTCTCCACCGCGACGAGCGCCGGAACCGAGAGGCCTGTGCTTATTGCTTCGGCGTCCTCGAACGTGATGCGCGGGCGGCGCCAGTAGGCGCGATAGACGTCCGGATCCGAGCTGAAGCTGATCTCCGGCTGACGGCTGAGCGTGATGGTGTTCAGTCCGTAGATGGCCCCGGCGAAGTCCTCCTCCATGTACTTGTTCATGCCCTCGACCACGCTCACGACGGTGATCAGGAACATGACGCCGATGATGACGCCAAGCACGGCGAAGAAGCTCTTCAGCTTCTGTGCGCGGATCTGGTTGAGGGCGAGCAGGACGCCTTCGAGCAGGCTCATTGCGAATCAGCCGCGGGCTGCGAGGCCGGCCATCGCAGCGCCACGGCCAGTCGGCACGTCCTCGGAGATCAGGCCATCGCGCAGCGTGACCGTCCGCTGTGCATGTTCTGCGATGTCATGCTCGTGCGTGACGAGCATGATCGTCTGACCGCCGGAATGCAGCTCATCGAACAGCGCCATGATGTCCGTGCTCGTCTTGCTGTCCAGGTTTCCGGTCGGCTCGTCTGCGAGCAGCAGGGAAGGGCGATTGACGAGGGCACGCGCCACGGCTACGCGCTGGCGCTGTCCGCCGGACAGCTCCGACGGCTTGTGCTCCATGCGATCGCCGAGGCCGACCTTCTGCAACACGTCGACCGCGCGCTCCTGCCGCTCCTTCTTCGATACTCCCGCATAGATCAGCGGCAGCTCCACGTTGTGCAGAGCCGTTGCACGCGGCAGCAGGTTGAACGTCTGGAAGACGAAGCCGATATAGTGATTGCGGATGCGTGCGAGCTCGTCATCCTCGAGGCCGGACACGAGCGTGCCGTCCAGCCAGTAATCGCCGGCCGTGGGCGTGTCGAGGCAGCCGATCAGATTCATGAACGTCGACTTGCCGGAACCGGACGGGCCCATGATCGCGATGTACTCGTTGCGCTCGATCGTCAGATCGACACCGCGGAGAGCACGCACGATTTCCGATCCGAGCACGTATTCCTTCTTGAGACCCTGGGTACGAATGACCGGTGTGGACATCAGGACCCCTGCGCGGCCTGCATGCCGCCCGCTGAACCTGTTGGTGTAATGGTCGGCATCGGTCGTACCGCCTGACCGCTCTCGAGGGTGCGGATCACCTCGTACGGGCCGGCCACGACGGTATCCGCGTCCGTCACGCCGGAGATCACCTCGAAGTACTCCTGCCCGGCGATGCCGACGGTGACCGGAACGAACACGGCCTTGCCTTCGCGCACCACGAACACACCTTCCTGATCCTGCTTCTTCGCGGTTGTCCCGGCAGCTGC
>DATABQ010000502.1:0-3419 GCA_036259495.1 Longimicrobiales bacterium
AACGTCCCCGGGTCGAGGACGTCCATCCGGTACCAGCGAACGAGCTTGTCGCGCCCGCGGTCGTCGACGTACCGCACGGGTTCGAGCTCCTCGACGATGCGCGTCCGGGCACCGGTCTCCTCCTCCAGCTCGCGGACTGCCGCTGCGACGGGGTCCTCGCCGTCCTCCACCACACCCGCCGGGAACTCGAGCGAGACCCTCTGCACGCCCTGCCGGAACTGCTCCACCAGGACGATCCGGCCGTCCGACGTGAACGGGATCACCTGCACGCACGTCGGCACGTCGACTACGTGGAACGCGTGGAGCTCGCCCGTGCGCGGCGACCGCATGACGTGACGGCGAATGCTGAACACGTCGTAATCGCCGACCACTTCGTTCTCGATGGAATCCCAGGCTCGCGCTCGCGCCATAAACGCTCCGTTGAGGTCACTGCAACCGAGTGGGAGGGGGCAGGAAGCGTTCCACCCGCCGCACTGGATCGAATTTCGAAGCACGGGGGTCGCCGCGTGGTGGAGCCTCGGAATTACCGCTGCCGCAGCGGAACAGCGATCACGGTATCAGCACGATCTTGCCGAACTGATCACCCGCCTCCAGCCGCTCATGCGCTTCCCGCGCTCGGTCGAGGTCCCATGTGACGTCCGGCACCGGACGCAGCGCACCCGAGAAGACGAGGTCCATCACCTCGCGGAACTCTGCACGGTTTGACATGGTCGTGCCGATGATCTCGAGCTGCTTCCAGAAGAGCACGCGCGCGTCCGTCTCCAGGCGCGGGCCGGTGGTGCCACCATACACGACGATACGACCCGCACGCGCGGCTGCGCGCACGTTCCGCTCCCACGTCTGCTCGCCGACCGAATCCAGGATGAGATCGACACCGCGCCGGTCCGTGTCGCGCCACACCTCCTTCGAGTAGTCGACCCGCTCACGATCGTATACGACGTCGGCTCCGAGTGCGCGGACGCGATCGATGTTGTTCGCAGTCGTCACTGCGTACACGCGTGCACCCGCATGCTTCGCAATCTGAATCGCCGCCGTCGCGACACCGCCGGATGCGCCCGTGATCAGCACGGTCTCATCGACGCGCAGACGGCCGCGCCTGATCAGGCCGCGCCACGCCGTCAGGAAGGGGAGCGGAACCGCCGCGACCGACTCGAGGTCGAACGAGTCCGGCACGCGCAGAACATTCCGCGCCGGCACCACCACGTACTCCGCGAACCCGCCGTTCGTGTGTTCGCCGAGGATCCGGTACTGCACGCACAACGGCTCTTCCCCGCGCGCGCACCACTCGCACTCGCCACACGAGAGCGACGGATCCACCACCACGCGTGCACCGAGCCATTCCGCGTCGACCCCTGCTCCGATCTCGTCGAGGATCCCCGCGACGTCCGACCCGCCGATGTGCGGCATGGTCGTTTCGATCGGCAGCCCGCGCCGCACCCACAGGTCCAGGTGGTTCATCCCGGCTGCAGCCACCCGCACCCGCACCTCCCCGGCGCCGGGCTCCGGCACAGGCACATCCTCGACCCGGACCACCTCGGGCCCGCCATGCTCCTGGAAAATCGCAGCCCTCATCATCCGCCCTTTGCTGTACCACCGCGCAGCCGCACCAGCCTGCCCTTGCTCTGCTCAACGTAACCGCCCAAGCTTCGCGCATGAAAGATGACAGGAACGAAGGTCCCAGGATGCCCACGAACGGCGATCGCTCCGATCGTGCCGAAGCCGAAGCCGACTATCGGGAGCTGGAACGGAAGGCGCTGTTCGAGCTGTCCGATGATGATGACGAGGAGCAGCCGGACCTGATCGGCTCCCTGACCGGAGCGGAAGAGGCGGCGGCAAAGGACATGACGCTCGCCGGCTATGTCGAGGAGCACGATCGGGTGCCGGCGTTCGAGGGATCGGACGGCCAGCCGTACACCGTCGATGTGGACGTCGAGCACGATCCTGACGCCACACCTGCATACGCCGCATTCCTCGTGTTCATCCGATGGGCGGAAACGGGTGCGGGCATCATGGACCATGTGGAGTCCGGCGACGTGGCGCATGCCGCTGCCGAGGACGACGCGCGGCGCGCCGCAATGGAACTGTCGCTGTACGAGATCAAGGCGGAACTGGACGCCGCCATCGCGCGCCGCCGAGAGGCGCTGGAGGATTGAGCAATTGCTTCGCGACGTATTCATATTCCTGAGCGACAGCGCATTCGCGCGCCGCATGTCGATGTCGGCGCCGGGCGCGCGCACCATGGCACGCCGGTTCGTAGCCGGTGAAACGATCGATGATGGACTCAACGCCGCGCGCGAGCTGGTCGCCCGCGGCTTCTTCGTATCGCTCGACTATCTCGGCGAGTCGGTGAAGACGCGCGACGAGGCGGTCGCTGCCGCTGACACGTACGTCCGCCTGCTCGAGCGGATCGGCGGTGACGACGAGCTGCGCGAGAAGGTGAATGTCTCGCTCAAGCTGACACAGATGGGGCAGGACATCCGGATGGGTGGTGCCACCGATGCCCCGGACAGCCTCGCAACCGGTGCCGGAACAGACACGGCCGGACACTCCTGGCCGGTGCCGCCGAAGCACACGACCCCCGCCAGCGCAGGCGACTGGGATACGGCGTTCCTGCGCAGCAATGTGACGCGCATCCTCGACGTCGCACGCACACACGACATCTTCGTCCGCTTCGACATGGAGGGCACGCCGCACACGCAGCGGACGCTCGACTTCTTCCGCACGCTCTGGGAAGAGGGCTACCACAACATCGGGATCGTGCTCCAGTCGTACCTGCGCCGCTCCGAGCACGATGTGCGTGAGGCCAACCTGCTCGGCGCACGCGTGAGGCTCTGCAAGGGAGCCTACAGCGAGCCGGAGGAGTACGCGTTTCAGCCGAAGTCCGACGTGGACGCGAACTACATCGCTCTCATGCAGGTGCTGCTCTCGGACGGAAATTACCCCGGGATCGCGACGCACGACCCGAAGATGATCCGCGCCACCCGTGAGTACGCCGGCCGGCACGACCTCCCGCCATCCGGCTGGGAATTCCAGATGCTCTACGGCATCGCGAGGGACCTGCAAAACCAGCTGATCGATCAGGGGTACAATCTCCGGGTATATGTACCGTTCGGAGAGGCATGGTACCCGTACCTGATGCGGCGCATGGCGGAGCGGCCGGCGAACGTGCTGTTCGTGGTCAACGCCGTCCTGCGCGAATCGCCGTTCCGTTTCCTCTTCGATCGAAACGCGTAGCAGTTCAGCCTGGTAGTGACATGATCGAGCCGGCCGACAGCACGCGCGACTTCCTGCGCGTCACAGAGATCTTCCATTCCGTGCAGGGCGAAAGCACCTGGGCGGGGCTGCCATGCACCTTCGTGCGCGTCACCGGCTGCCCGCTGCGCTGCGTCTGGTGTGACACGGAGTACTCGTTCCACGGC
>DATABQ010000503.1:0-4323 GCA_036259495.1 Longimicrobiales bacterium
CGATGCTGAACCTCCTGACTGCGGTACACGAGCGCCTGGGGGAGAATGGCGGCACGCTGCGCGTTCTCTGTGACGCTGCGGAGGAGAACCTGCGGCTCGACATACTCGCAACCGTCGACCCGGAGTCGCCCCCGCTCGCGCCGCCGGACATGGAGTACGAGCGGTCTCTCGCCGTCGCGGCGGCACTGCTCGACTCGTCCGGAGCCTCGCTGGAGGAGCGTCCGGACGGCGTCACTGTGCGGCTCCCCCGGCAGAGCGCGCCTTGAGGGATTCCTCATCGGCTTGACCCTTGCTCCCCCGGCGGGGTAAACTGAAACCGCGGCCCGCACGAGCGGCCCACGGCACAAACATAGAAAAGACAATAATATATGGCTTTGCCCAGGGTTCTCATCGCAGATGATGAGCGGCACATTGCCGAAGGCCTGCAGATGCTGCTGGCTGAGGAAGGCTACGACGTCGACACGGCTACAGATGGCCGTAAGGCGTGGGACAAGGTCTCGAAAGGCGAATTCGGCCTGGTGCTTGCCGATCTCAAGATGCCCAAAATGGACGGTCTGGAGCTGTTCGCGCAGATGCGCGAGTCCGGGATCGACAGTGAGATCATCATCATCACGGGGAAGGGCACGGTCGCGAGCGCTGTCGAGGCAATGCGTCACGGCGCGTACGACTACCTGACGAAGCCGCTGGACGTGGAGCGGCTGAAGGCGCTGATCCCGAAGGCGCTGGACAAGTATCAGGTGAAGACGGCGAACCGGGAGCTGCAGAAGCGGCTGGAGAGCCTGAGCAAGTACGGCGACATGTTCGGCCAGTCGGACGTGATGGTGCGCATCTACAACATCATCGAGGCGGTCGCGCCGTCGAGCGCGAGTGTCCTGATCGTCGGCGAGAGCGGCACGGGCAAGGAGCTGGTCGCGCGTGCACTGCACAACAAGTCCACACGCTCGAAGGGTCCATTCGTTGCCCTGAACTGCGGCGCGTTCCCGCGCGAGATTCTGGAGAACGAGCTGTTCGGTCACGAGAAGGGCGCGTTCACCGGCGCGATCAACGAGAAGCCCGGCGCGTTCGAGCAGGCGGATGGCGGTACGCTGTTCCTAGACGAGGTCGCGGAGATGGAGCCGGACATTCAGGTCAAATTCCTGCGTGCGCTGGAGCAGCGCGCGTTCCGGCGGCTGGGCGGGAAGAAGGAAGTGCAGGTGGATATCCGCGTCGTCGCCGCGACGAACAAGAACATCGAGGAGGCTCTGCGTGACGGGAAGCTGCGGGACGATCTGTATCATCGCCTCGCGGTGATTCCGATCTACCTGCCTCCGCTGCGCGACCGTGAAGGCGACGTGCGCCTGCTCGCGGAAGAGTTCCTGCGCAGGTTCTCCAAGGAGCAGGACAAGGAGATCCAGGGGTTCAGCGATGGCGCGATCGAGTACATCGAGACGTACCGCTGGCCCGGGAATGTGCGTGAGCTGAAGAACTCGATCGAGCGTGCGGTCATCCTCGCGAAGGAGGATACGATCCAGGTCGCGGACATGATTCCGCGCCACATGGGCTTCGACGAGCAGGAAGTCCACATACCGATCGGCACATCGCTCGAGGACACCGAGCGGCAGCTCATGCTGAAGACCTTCGCGTTCACGTCCGGTGACCACCGCAAGACCGCACGGATCCTCGGTGTCACGCAGAAGCTGCTGAAGGAAAAGCTGCAGAAGTTCATGACGGAGACGGTCGCGGCCGGTTGAGCCGCGATCGCGAATCGGAACCCTGACGGCGGCCGTGCCGCCGATCGAAATGAGGAGAGGATATGGCCGACCACGACGATATGCCCTACATCGTCATCGAGCGCCGTTCCGGCGGCTTCGGCTCGCTGGTGCTGGGCGCGCTGTTCGGTGCGGGTGCCGCGCTGCTGCTCGCGCCCCGTTCCGGTCGCGAGACACGTGACGAGATTCGCGCCGGTGCGCTCCGGATACGCGACCGCGCGGAGGACGCCGTGCGCGGAGTCACCGACACGGTGAACGAGACCATCGGCGGAGTCCGCGGCGAAGTCGAAGGTCGCGTGGAGGCCGCGCGTGATGCGTTCGAGGCCGGCCGCCGTGCGGCGCGCGAGACGCGCCGCGAGATGGAGACGCGCGTGCAGGAAGTCCGCGCCGGCGTACGCGGCGGCGTCGAAGCCGCACGCCACGGCAACGCACCCGCACCCGCACCGCGCACGGGAACTGCCGGAAACGAGCCGTTCGATGCTGCTCCTCCGGTACCTCCGGTACCTCCGGCCACGGACGCGGACCCCGATTTCGAGCTCTGAGGCGCGGCAGAAGCGAAGCATCGTGAGCCAGGCCGACGTGTCGGAGCCGCCGCCCGCGCCGCGGCGCCAGCGGTCGGCGCGCTCGAGCGGTGCGGCGTTCGGCGACTTCCTGCGACGCGTTTACAAGAAGGCCGAGCAGGACCAGATCTTCTTCATGGGCGGCGCGATCGCGTTCAACGTCCTCGTCGCGATCGTGCCTCTCGCCCTCGCCGCAGTCGGTGTCGCCGGCTTCTTCCTCCGCGCGCAGGAGGACGTCAGCCCCGCCACTCCGGTGGTCGATTACCTGCTTCAGGTACTTCCGCCGGTCAGCAGCGATTTCGCCGAGTACATGCGGCAGACGCTCAACGATATCATCAGCAAGTCCACCGGCCTCTTCACGATCGGTACGATCGTCTTTGCCTGGCTCGCGACACGCCTCGTCGGGACCCTCCGCACGTCGCTGCGCGAGATCTTCGACATCCAGCAGGACCGCGGAATCATTGCCGGCAAGTTCTTCGACCTCCAGATGGTCTTCGTGGCCGGGACGCTGCTCGCCCTCAACATCACCATCACCGTCGGAATCGGTCAGGCCACGGCAGCCGGCATCGAGTTCCTCCACATCGCAGATCAGCAGGGATCGCTGCTCCAGTCGCTTCTCGCGCAGGTGCTGGCGTTCCTCACCATCTGGTTCATGTTCGTGCTGATCTACCGCTACCTGCCCGCCCGCCGCATACAGTGGCGCACGGCCCTCATCTCCGCGACGTTCACCGCTGTTCTGTTCGAGCTGATGAAGTCCGGGTTCGCACTCTATTTCAGGAGCGCGAATTACGCGTCCACCTATGAGGCGCTCGGGTTCATCGCGATCGTCGTGATCTACGTGTACTACATGGCGCTGGCGTTCATCCTCGGCGGTGAGGTCGGTCAGGTCGCGTCGCTCCAGCGCATCCGCCGCCGCCAGAAGGAACGCCTCGGCTGAGGCGTTGTGCGGGATACCCCGCAATATCCCTGCTGGAGGTCCACAAACGACCATTTGGTGACGCTGAATCGACGGAATGGAGCATTGACTGCGCTATACGCGTTCAATGTTCCATCGCAGTAGCATCGGCCGGATGTTATGGATGATTGGCGGCGCTGTGCGCACCCAATCATCCATTCAGATCCGTGATGGCCAGCAAATGGTCGATTCGCGCCGTGGCGGCGGTCGCGCAGCCGCTCGACGGCATTCAACGCTCGCCACCGCCACTTTCCATCCGGCTGTCCCCGCCGTCCACCTCCCCGCCTCCCACGTCCTACGCCATGCGCTAGCCGCCATGCGCTCGCCGCCACGCGCTCGCCGCCATGCGCTAGCCGCCATGCGCTCGCCGCCACGCGCTCGCCGCCACGCGCTCGCCGCCACGCGCTCGCCGCCGCCAGTGTGAATCAGCCCACTCGAATCCCCATTATCTCCCGGATCCGCAGCATCTCCCTTCAAGAAGGTTCGATAGCACAGCTCCGTCCCCGGCTGTCCACCCCGCACACCTGCTATTAGCTTTGGAGCCATGTCGAAGAAGACCGTTGCGCGCAACAAGAAGGCCCTCCACGAGTATCACATCCTCGACACGTATGAGGCGGGGATCGTCCTGTTCGGGCCGGAGGTCAAGAGCATCCGGGCCGGCAAGGTGAGCCTCGCCGAAGCGTTCGCGCGGGTCGATGGCAGTGAGGCGTACCTTCACGGCATGCATATCAGTCCGTACGGCCCCGCGAGCCTGTGGAACGTCGATCCGACGCGGCCCCGCAAGCTGCTGCTGAACCGGCGTGAGATCCGGAAGCTGATCGGCGCGACGCAGCAGGAGGGATTTACGCTGGTGCCGCTGGAGCTGTATCTGAAGGAAGGGTATGTCAAAGTCGCCATCGCACTCGGGCGAGGGAAGAAGCGCTTCGACAAGCGTGAAGACCTCAAGAAGCGGGATGCAGAACGTGAGATGCAGCGCGCGATCCGTCGTGGCTGAGCGGGCCCTGCTCCGCTGCGCCGTCGTGCCGCTGATCGCGGCCGTGCTCCTGCTGCCTTCGGCGGC
>DATABQ010000504.1:0-2198 GCA_036259495.1 Longimicrobiales bacterium
CATTCCGGTGTTGAGCGGCGCTTCGACATCGTTGACGATGGGCGCGTACACCGCGTTCACGGCAGCGGCGGCCTGCTCGAGGGTTGCACCGGCCTCCAGTCGTGCGAAGACGTACGCCCAGTAGCTGCGGCGATTGTCGAAGCCGTCGAACCCCGGATTCATGACGCCGCGCATCGTGATCGGCACATAAACCATGGGCCGCGCGCCGAGCGTCGTTCCGTCGAAGTCCGGCGGAGCGACACCGATGATCGTCATCGGCTGACCGTTCACGATGATGGTTCGATCGATCACGGAGGGATCGCTCCCGAGCGTGCCTTCCCAGAAGCGGTGTCCGATCACCGCCACCTGGTGTGCGCCGATCGTCTCATCGTCGGAGGGGCCGATGAGCCGGCCCAGCTCCGGCTGCAGGCCGAGCAGGCCGAAATAGGAACCCGACACCAGCATGCCTTCGCCATTCAGCGTGACGCCGTTGTAAGCGACGTTCGCGCCGAACAGTCGGTGCGCGGCCACACCCGTGAATGCCGTCTCCGCCTTCTCGATGTCCCTGAACATCGCGTAGCTGAAGACCACGTCGCAGTCACCGGCCTGGTTGCACGACTGTGAGCCGGGTTTCGGTCCGGGCGCCGAGAGGTTGACGAGCCGCTCAGGTTCATGCACCGGCAGCGGCCTCAGCAGGATCTGATCGAACAGCGAGAAGATCGCCGCGTTCGCACCGATCCCGAGCGCGAGTGAGAGGATCGCCACGATCGTGACGAAGGGCGACTTGAACAGCGTACGCAGCGTGATTCGCAGATTGCGCATATCGAGTTTCTGAGTTCGGTGACGCCGCACAGGTGCCGCGGCGGAAGCGGACGGACTCCCTACGTATGGACAGGCGGATTGTGTCGATGGTTGCCTCGCCCTCGGAATCCGGCGGCGGCCGCAGTCGTCAGCGCCCGGCCGCGTGAGCACCGGTCGCGCCGGTCCAGGTCGCCTGCCTGGGTGCGCAGGCCGCGTCGGGCGCGGGCGGGACCGGCCCCCTAGGAGGCGGCTGCGTTAAGGCTAAACGCTTCGGCGAGCAGCTGATACGACCGTCGGCGCGCGGCGGGATCGTGGATCATGGTCGACACCATTACCTCGTCCGCACCGGCATCCGCGGCCGCCTTCCCGATCCGCTCGCGGAGGCTTCCCGGTGTGCCGATGAACTGCAGTGCGCGGTAGCTGCGTGCGACGCTCCGTTCCTGCTCCGTGTAGGGATAGGCGAGCGCTTCCTCGGGGCTCGGCGGCGGCCCGAACTCGCCACGCTGGAGGCGCACCCACACCAGATCGCCGGTGGACGCCAGGTAGTCCGCTTCTTCATCGGTTTCTGCGCAGATTGCGGCGACAGCGAGCATCATGTGCGGCTCGGCAAACTGCGCCGACGGGCTGAATGCTGCCCGGTACGCGCGTGCGGCCGGCTCCGCGGGTGCGGCGCTGAAGTGGCTCGCGAAGGCGTAGCCGAGGCCGCGCGAGCCGGCGAATTCGGCGCTCGCGCCGCTGGACCCGAGCAGCCAGATCGGCGGCAGGTCCACACCGGAGGGAATGACGCGCACGCGCGAGAACGCATGGTCGGCCGGCAGTGTGCCGCTCGACAGGCCGATCAGCTCACCGAGCTGATCGGCAAACTGTGCCGGACTGAACGGGCGCAGTGCGCGCGATGTTGCCGGGTCGGTCCCGGGAGCTCGTCCGATACCCAGGTCGATCCGGCCGGGGTACAGCGCCTCGAGTGTGTGGAACTGCTCGGCGAGCTGGAGCGGCACGTGATTCTGCAGCATTACACCGCCTGAGCCGATACGCATGCGCTGCGTCGCGGCCGCGATGTGCGCGATCAGAATTTCCGGCGATGAGCTGGCAATGCTCGGCATCCCGTGATGCTCTGCGAACCAGTAGCGCGTGTAGCCGGATGTCTCGGCGAGGCGTGCGAGCTCGAGGGAGTCGCGGAGCGCGTGGACGGCGCTGGAGCCCGTTCCGATCGGCACCAGGTCGAGCACGGAAAGCGGCAGCTGCATGGGCGGGAAGTTAGGGGACTGGTATGGGACCGGCAAACCGCGCAGAGAGACGAACGGGCCCCGGCGACTCTGTGCCGGGACCCGTTCCGCTATCGTCTGACCAGCCGTCGGACGCGGAACCCACTTTTACGAACGGCTCACACCAGCAGCAGGATGTCCCGGTGCGCAATC
>DATABQ010000505.1:0-3474 GCA_036259495.1 Longimicrobiales bacterium
CGTCGAGAACGTCGCCGGTGACCTTGCCCGACGCTCGGAGGCCGATGCGCTCAATCTCGTCCAGGATCGTGTACGTCAGTCCCATTATGCGACTGCGGGGCTCCACGAAACGCTCGTTCAGCTTCAGGAGGGGAAGGTGGAGCGACTGGTCGTCGCCCGCGATCTCGAGAAGGACGGCGTCCAGTGTACGCAGTGCGGGTTCTATCTCGTCCAGCGTGACGGTGCCTGCCCCTACTGCGGCGGCACGCTGCGCGACGGCGTGGATCTGGTCGAATCCATGATCCGCATGGCGGCAAACCAGGAGGTCGGCGTCGATTTCGTCGCCGGCGACACAATGCGGGAGCTAAAGGGCGTAGCCGCGCTCCTGAAGTTCTGAGCAGTCACCGTCTGAGCAGCAACGGCCCGGGCAGCCACGGACTGGCAGCCACGGACTGGCAGCCACGGATAGGGGCCACGCCGAAGCGGCCACGCAGAGGCGGCCACGCAGAGGCGGCCACGCAGCGGCGGCCACGCAGCGGCGGCCACGGATGGGCGGTGCGCAGGGCTTCGGCCCTTCGCGCCGCGTTTTTCTTGACACATGCCGTTCGCTGAAGGAACTTCCAGTATCCGGCGCGTCGCGCCATGGATTCACCCCATACGGGATCTTCTGTGACGAAGCCCTCGGACAACGCGAGCGTACGCGAGCGCCTCAGTGCGATCGAAGGCGTGGAGAACGTCTTCCTCGATACCGAGATCGGGGCAGCCTGCCTGGTGCTCCGGGCGGATGTCGACCCCGCAGACCTCCAGGAACAGGCAGAGGAGATCACCGCCGACGCGTTCACGATCTCTGCTGCGTACCGTCCCGAGCGTCGAGACCGGCAGCGTGTCCGCTTCATGGAGCTGAAGCGGAACATCCAGCCCGATCAGCAGATCGCCTACACGGTCAGGCTGGAATGGGCCGGTACGGAGTACACGGGCACCGCGTCGGGCGAAAAGGGCGACGCGGTGGAGCTGCGTACGATTTCGTCCGCTTCGCTCACTGCCATTGCCGCGCTCGTCCCGCACGAGGTCAAGGTCCGCCTCGCCGGCGTGAAGATGATGCGCGCATTCGATGCCGAAATGGTCGTCGTATCGCTGTACCGGCCGGACGATGAACCACACAATCTGGTCGGAGCCGTCGTCGCAGGCGATGACCCGCGTCGCGCTGCGGCAACCGCCGTGCTCGCCGCGCTGAACCGCCTCCTCGGCAACTACCTGGCTCTGCCCTAGCCTTTCAGCGTTCCTCGGCGATACCGCCATTCGTCCTCCGGCGCACGTGCCGGGGGCGACGCTCCGCCGCGCAACCTCGCCAAATACCCTCCGACGGCTGTGGCATGATCCTCCAATGGCTTGTGGTATAAGGGTTTGCAGGGTTGAGGCGTCTCCCCTTCGCCGTTAGCTTCATCATGTAGCCGCGACCGCTCTTCTGCGCTGTCATAAGTCGGCGAGGATGTTCTGTCAGCGGTTGTCCCAATGATGTGTACGCCCTGGCGGAATGGGGTTCCGATAGCGAGGAGGCTTATGAACGAGCGACGCTACACAAAGACAATGCTGATGGGCGCAGCCCTTCTGGTTGTGTCGCTGTCGGCGGCGTGGTCCGTCAGTCGGGTCGAAGCGCCCATCGAGGCTGCGCCGATGGAACAGATTGTCCGGGAAACGGCGGCGGCAGAGGAGACAAAGGGCGTGGAGTGGGATCTGCCGGTGACACGCAACGAGAGCGTCGACTGGTGGATCGACTTCCTGAAGGGCCGCAACCGCGATAATACGAAGAAGTGGCTGGAGCGGACGGGCAAGTACGGCCCGATGATCCAGGCGGAGCTGCGCAGGCGCGGCATGCCGGAGGATCTGCTCTATCTTGCGATGATCGAAAGCGGACTCTCGCCGAAGGCGTACTCACATGCGGCGGCTTCGGGAATGTGGCAGTTCATTGCGGAGACTGGACAGCGATACGGTCTGGAGGTCTCGCGGGATGTCGACGAGCGGCGTGACCCGATCGAGGCGACGTCGGCGGCTCTCGACTACCTGCAGGATCTCTACGGCAGGTTCGGAAGCTGGTACCTGGCTGCGGCAGCGTACAACACCGGTGAGAACCGCGTCGAGCGCATACTGCGCGAGCGCGCCGGAGGTGCGAAGGGTGCGGACTCACTGTTCTGGACGATCGCGCCGCACCTGCCGCGCGAGACGCGCGATTACGTGCCGCTCATGCTCGCCGCGGCGCATATCGGCAAGGAGCCGGCGAAGTACGGCTTCACGGATCTCGATTATCAGCAGGAGCTGGAGTTCGACGTGGTCTGGGTGCCCGGATCGACGGACCTGACGATGATCGCCGAAGCGAGTGGTGTGGCTGTCGAGGATATCGAAGCACTGAACACCCATCTGACAAACGGGCACACGCCGGCGAACCGCGGCTGGTCCGTGCGGATCCCTGCGGATACGCGCGTCGCGTTCGACCGTTCGTTCCCGAAGCTCTACCGCACGGAGCGCCTCGCCAGAACAGAGGATCAGACCTCTGCCGGATCGCACCGGATCGCACGCGGTGAGACGCTGTCGCACGTGGCAAAGCGCTACGGCGTGTCGGTCAGCGCGCTGCGCAGTGTGAACCGCAATCTCGATCCGCGCCGACTGCGCGTGGGTCAGGTAGTGCGGGTGCCGGGCGCATCCGCCGTCGCGAGCGCGTCGGCCGATCGATACCACCGTGTTTCACGCGGTGAAAATCTGACCGTGATCGCGCGTCGTTACGGAGTGACGGTCCGTCAGATCCGCAGCTGGAACGATATCCGGGGAAGTCGTATACTGCCGGGGCAGCGTCTGCGCGTGAGCACGTGATGACGTGAGTTTGCGCCACACACCGTTGCGTGGACGGTGGCGCGGCTCGTGCATTGCCGACATCGCACACCAGAGAGGAGTCGGCAATGCACTGGATCAAGGTAACCAGCCCCGAGTACGAGCAGTCGAAGAGGTACAGCGGCCAGGTCGGCGAAGTAGTGGGGCGGTGGGGACCGGAGAACAGTGCCGACTCGCGCGAGGGCTACCTCGTCGAGTTCTCGGATGGCGAGATCGTCGGTGTGACGGAAACGGAGATCGAAGAAGTCGAGGATCCGGCGGTACCTGTTCAGGCGAAGCAGCGGAATTGCAGCTGAGCCCCGTCGGACGCGGAACCCATTCTGCAGAATGGCTCCAGGCGCCATGCTGTCGTCCCGCACAGCGCGCGTGCCGTGTGGGCCACTCGGCGCCCGGCGGCGCCCCGATCTGATCCCGATATTCCGCCCGGCGCCGCGCGCGTGGATGAGTGCGGCTTCATGGGTGGACCGGCCAATCTGCAGAATGGGTTCCGCGTCCGATGGCGGCGGTGCACGCAGGTGCACCTTTTTTCACCCTCCCTCTACACCCCGTCAGTCGCCGCGCAGGCGGATCGCGCGGCTCGTCGCGCCGGCCAGGCCGCGCCGCACGTTCAGC
>DATABQ010000506.1:0-2166 GCA_036259495.1 Longimicrobiales bacterium
GGAACCCATTCTGCAAAATGTCCCATTCAGCCACTTCGCTGGCCCCGGCGCCACGCAGGGGCAAGTCCGGATGGCGCGTGCGCGACTGATCCTGAAGCCCTCACGGCCCCGGACGCCATGGCCCTCGACGCGCGGAACGGGTGAAATCGGCCAATTTGCAGAATGGGTTCCGCGTCCGACCCTGGGCGGCTTCGCCGCGCGCCACAAGCTATCCGCCCTCCTCTCCGGCTACAACCGGACAATGCGCCCGCTCCACCTCAGAACAGGGATGCCTGCTCGTCGTCCTCCGGGGCAGCGGGATACGTGACGCTCCCGTCGAGACCGACCCGGGCGTGCGCGTTCAGGCGGTGCGGATCGGCACGCTCGGCGGAGAGGATGTTCTCCACCTGATACCCGCGCGCGACCAGAACGTCCGCGATGAGCTGGCGGTGGCAGCGCCACGGCACAGCCTCGGCGCACATGACGGCCGTCGGCACATCGGCCGCACCGGCAATGACGTTCTCGAGCGCGTCCCGAAACTCCTGCGTCGCGAGGTGATCGGCATAGGCGCGGAAGCTGGCGGAGCGCCAGGCGTCGTTCACCGAATCGGGAGCCGGAGTGCGCCGTCCGCCGAGCGCCGGCGCGTGTTCGTACGCGATACCCTGTGCGGGGAGTGTCCGCTGCAGCGACTCGCGGGAGAAGTGCGGGTGCCGCCGCGAGCCGGGGTATCGCCGCACGTCGATCAGCCGACGGATACCGTGTGCGCGGAGGATGCCGAGGAACTCGTCCTCACTGCGTGTGGAGTGACCCACCGTGAAGATGGTCATTCGCTATTTGGTCATTCGTCTGGATGGTCATTCGTCGCGGAGGACCTCGAGCGGACGCACATGCACCGGCCCCCAGGCGACGACGCCGGCCGCGCCCATGGCAAGCAGCATCGAGACACTCAGGAGTGCGAGCGCCGCACCCGCGCCGAACTCCATGCCAATGGCGGGTTCACGCGCATTCAGGATGGCAACGACGATCCGCACAGCGACGATTCCTGCGATCCCGGCCACCATTCCGAGTGCGCCGTTCTCGAGCAGGATCGTGCGGAGCACCCGGCTGCTGGTGTAGCCGACGGCCATCAGCACACCGACCTCGCGCCGTCGTTCGACCATCGCAAGCGACACGGCGTTTGCGATGAGCACGCCGCCCGCCAGCAGTGCCAGTCCCGCGACAGCGACCACGAACGTGAACAGGCTCTGGTACGTCGCGACGAGAAAGTCGTTGAGGTCCTTCCTGCTGACTACGAGCGATCGCGGCAGCCGGGCACCTAGCGCTGGCGCCGCGGCAGCAAGGGCGTTCTCGGGGATCGCAGCCATGTAGCTCGTCGGCGCGCCGTCGACATCGAGCGCGCGGACCACGCCGGCGCCCGCGATCAACCCGCGCGGTGCGCTGAAGGGCTCGGGATCGACCGGTGTGTAGAACCCGCCTGCGCGCACGTGTACCGTATCCGTGGCTGTGGCGAGCGTGATACGTTCGCCGATCGTGCGCGAGAACGGTGCTCTGCTCATGCGCTCGGGCAGCAGCACGGCCGCCTCGCTGGCGTTCCATTCCGCACCGTCTGACAGCGACACGATGCGCGGGATGTCGGTTTCGTCGAAGATCTCCACGTGATCGAGAGGCAGCCGTGTGCCGGCGCTGTCCGTCACGCCGACCGATACCGTGTGGCTGGCGACGATCGTGCCGGCCCCCGCTTCGCGCAGCGCCAGGTGTACTGCATCGCTTTCGGCAGCGTCCGTATACACGCGAATGTTGAGCCCGGCATCCGTACCTCGTTTCGCCTCAACACGGTCGCTGCCCGTCCGCATGGCGGCGGCTGCGAATCCAATCGCGAACACACCGACGAAGAGGGCGATCAGCGAGAATGCGGAACGCACCTGCCGGCTGCGGAGGTTTGCGCGGGCCATGCTGACGAGCGGCAGATGCGGCAGCGGCAGTCGCACGACGATCCACAGCAGCGCGATCAGCACAGCACCGAGCACCACGATGCCGATCGCCGCGATCGCCACGACACCGGCGCCTGACGCGAGTGACTGCATCACGATTCCCGCCAGGCCGACGAACAGCAGCGCAAGCAGGGCGTTCAGCGCGAGCGCACCGGCGGCGGCGCCGCGGGTCGGGCGCACGGGCAGGTCGCGCAGC
>DATABQ010000507.1:0-4224 GCA_036259495.1 Longimicrobiales bacterium
GCGGGCTCGCGCCGTTCGCGGTGAGCCCGTGCAGGTTGACCACGCCCGCGAGGTTGATCACATAGCTGCCGGGAGGGAGCGGCCGGTCGAGAGTCACGACGAACTCGCGGATCGGCAGCGTCAGGTCCGGCGCAGCGGCCGCTTCGGCGACAGGGAGATCGTCGGCCCGCACGGCGGCTGTATCCGCCGCGGCGATGGTGTCGCGCACGATGCTGTCAGCAGCAATTCCGACCGTGTCACCGGCAGCACGCGCAGAGTCCGCGGCAAGGCGCTCCGCCTCCGCCGCTCGCCGCTGCGCCGCGTCCCGCTCCGCTCTGAACACCGGCTCGGGGATGAACACGATCGCGGCAGCGTAGGTCGTGCTGTCCGGCAGGGCGATTACTTCCGCGCGCGCCGACTCCAGACCCGACACCGGATCGAAGTAGTCATCCATTTCTATCTCGACATGCAGCGAATCAGCCGCACGCGCCGAGACGATGCGCGGCGCGGATGTGTCGGGAGAGAGCACATTGAAGACGAGAGCGACGGTGTCAGTCGGCTCTGAGAACATAGCGGTGTGGCCGCTGTCGACGGGTTCCAGCGTATCGCGACGACGGTTACGGTTCTGATCATCGTACGCATGCACGTCGTACTCCCCCAGCGGGAGGTAGCGCAGCGAGTAGAAGCCGGAGCTGTCCGCGATGGCCCTGTAGCGCGCCTCCACACCGCGATGCACGGCGTCCACGACGGCCTGTGGTGCGGGCTCGCCCGTGATCCGGTCGATCACGATACCGGCCAGTGCGGTATTTCCGATCGGCGTGCCGGTGGAGAACACCAGCTCTACCGGTTCGCGCCGCTCGTTGCCGAACAGGTCCCGCACACCGGGAAGCAACACGATGCGGTAGACGCGGTTCGGACGCCAGCCGCCTTCGATGCCGACGCGTACCTCGGAGCCCGAGCGTTCCACGCGCAACGTGCTGTCGAGCGGTGATACCGTCACGAGCATCTCGGAGAAGCCGCGCTCGCTGATTCGTTCGTTGAAGCGGAACACGGCCGGCTCATCGCTCGCGGGCACGACGGCGAGCGGCTCCGGTGAAGTGGAGACGAGCCGCGGTGCGATCACATCGCGCTCCCCGCCCGGCGGCGGGAACGGCCGTGCACAGGAGACGATCAGCGCACCAGCCAGGCACAGCATCGCCGCGGCCGTGCCTGCGGGTGTGCGCGGCCGCATGCGCATGATCAACCGAGGCCGCGCATCTTGGCGCCCAGGCGCTCGCGCTGGTCGCGGAGGCTCTCCGCCTTCTCCCGCTCGCGCGCGACGATCTCCGCCGGTGCACGCGCGGCAAACTGCTCGCTCGACAGGCGCGATTCGGTGGCGCGGAGCTGCCCGTCGATGCGCTCCAGCTCCTTGCCGAGGCGCTTCCGCTCCTGTTCGACGTCGATCACACCCGCAAGCGGCAGGAACAGATCAGCACCGCTGCGGAGCACCGCATGCGCGCCCATACCCTCCGCGCCGCCGTTCACGGTCACCTCGCCGACTCGCGCCATGCGGCGCAACGCACGCTCCTCCGCCCTCAACGCTTCCTGCAGCGATGGTCCCGGATTGGTCAGGTGCACGTGGATGTGCAACTGCGCGGGTACGTTGTACTCCGAGCGCAGCGTGCGCACCGCTCCGATGAGCTCCATCAGCGCGTCCATCTGCGCCTCCGCCGCCTCATCCCGCGGTCCGGGATCCGGCCACCGGCCCACCACGAGCGATTCTTCGCGCGCCACTCCCCCGGGCGCAGGCAGCCGCAGCCAGAGAGATTCCGTGATGTACGGCATGACCGGGTGCAGCAGCCTGAGCGCACCGTCCAGCACGTGGACGAGCGTGGCCTTGGCAGCGCGCCGGCTGCCCGCGGACGCCTCCGGCTGCATGCGCGGCTTGATCAGCTCCAGGTACCAGTCCGCGAGCTCACCCCAGAAGAAATGGTACGCGCTCTCCGCGGCCTCATGGAATCGGAACGCTTCCAGCTGTCGTGTCACTTCGGCCGTCGCAGCCGACAGGCGCGAGAGGATCCAGCGGTCGGCCGTCTCGAGATCCGCGCGCACATCGTCCAGGGTTGCAACCGGATCATCGCCGATGTTCATCAACGCGAAGCGGCCGGCGTTCCAGATCTTGTTCGAGAAGTTGCGCCCGGCGCTGAACGTGGCATCGAGATTGTCGGGATCCATGTACACGTCCGTACCGAATCCGACACTGGAGATGACGGTGTAGCGCAGTGCGTCCGCGCCGTAGAGCTGCACGACCTCGAGTGGATCGATGCCGTTCCCCAGCGACTTCGACATCTTGCGACCCTGCGTATCGCGCACGGTGCCCGTCAGATACACATCGGCGAACGGGGCGTCGCCCCTGAACTCGTAGCCGGCCATGATCATGCGCGCTACCCAGAAGAACAGGATCTCCGGCGCAGTGACGAGTGTCTGCGTCGGATAGAACGCGCGCAGATCGTCGGTCTCGTCCGGCCAGCCGAGCGTGGACAGCGGCCAGAGCCACGAGGAGAACCACGTATCGAGCACGTCGGGGTCCTGCTCGATGTCACCGCTCCCGCATTTCGTGCATTCCGTCGGGTCGGTCCGCGGCGCCATGACGTTGCCGCAGCCATCGGCGCGACAGTACCACACCGGTATGCGATGACCCCACCACAGCTGCCTGGAGATCGTCCAGTCGCGGATGTTCTCCATCCAGTGCTCGTAGACCTTGAGCCATCGGTCCGGCGTGAAGCGGACACGGCCACTGCGTGCGGCGGCGAGCGCCGGCTCCGCGAGCGGCTTCATGCGAACGAACCACTGCTCCGACAGACGCGGCTCCACAATGGTGTCGCAGCGATAGCAGTGAGGCACGGAATGCGTGTGGTCCTCGATGCGCTCCACGAGGTCCAGCGCCTCCAGATCCGCCACCACACGGCGTCGCGCTTCGAAACGATCCAGCCCGCGGTACGGCCCAGGCACGTCATCGCTCATGTGCGCGTCCGGCGTCATCACATCGAGGGCCGCGATGTCATGGCGTTGCGCGAGCTCGAAATCGTTCGGATCGTGCGCGGGCGTGATCTTCACCACGCCGCTGCCGAACTCCGGATCGACATACGTATCGGCGACGACCGGCAGCTCGCGATCGACGAGCGGGAGAATCAGGCGTCCACCGACCAGCGACCTGTATCGCTCATCATCGGGATGCACCGCGACGGCCGTGTCGCCGAGCATGGTCTCCGGACGCGTCGTCGCAACCACGACGTACGCACGACCATCAGCCAGGCGCGGCGCACCGGTCGGCGCATCGCCTGCGATCGGGTAGCGGATGTGGTAGAGCCGCCCCTGCGTCTCCGCAGCCTCGGCCTCTTCATCCGAGAGCGCAGTCAGGCAGCGCGGGCACCAGTTGATGATGTACTTGCCGCGATATATCAGCCCCTTGTCGAACAGTCGCACGAACGCCTCGCGGACTGCGCGCGAGAGATCCGGCTCGAGCGTGAAGCGCGTGCGCGTCCAGTCGCACGAGCAGCCGATCGCACGCAGCTGCTCGAGTATCGTCGAGCCGGTGCGGTCGACGAATTCCCAGACCCGCTCCACGAAGGCTTCGCGGCCGACATCGCTGCGCGTCTTCCCTTCGGCCGCGAGCTGACGCTCGACCACGTTCTGCGTCGCGATCCGTGCGTGGTCCGTGCCCGGCAGGTACAGCGACTCGCGTCCCTGCATGCGCCGCCACCGGATCAGCACATCCTGTATGGTGTTGTTCAGCCCGTGTCCCATGTGGAGCACGGCAGTCACGTTCGGCGGGGGTATGACGATGACGTAGGGATCCGTCTCGCCGCGCAGCACTGGCTCGGCGCGCGCATGGAAGTAGCCGCGCTCTTCCCATTCACGGTAGAGCGCGGCTTCGATTTGTGCAGGGTCGTACTGGGACGAAAGCGGCTCCGCCATTCACTCACTCGCGCAAAGGTATATCCCGGTAGGTTAGCGTGGCTCGCTCGGCCCCGTCAACCGCGTGCGCGCGTGGTTTCCCGGCGTTTTCACACCTCCGGACCGTTACACCTCCGGGGGCGGTTCATCCCTGGCGTCGTCACGGTCCAGCCCCTCGTTGATGTCGGCCGCGCTCACTTCCAGATCACGCGTACGCATCTTCACCGTGTCGTCGGTCCGGCCGGGGTCGGTGTCCGTCGACTGACGACGGCGGCCCGTGCCTACCCGTACGCCGTACCACTGCCGTTC
>DATABQ010000508.1:0-1537 GCA_036259495.1 Longimicrobiales bacterium
GGCCAGCAGGACCATGTACAGCGTGGCGCCCTGTTGCTCCGCCAGGCGCTGGAGCTGGCTCGCCACCTGTGCATCCAGGGCGAAGTCGTGCGTCGCCCCGGCGAAGTTCGGCATGCTCGGACGGGCATGATCGGTCGGCAGGTCGAGGCTCTCCGGAACGCCGGCGAGCTTCTGCCGCCAGTACGCGAGCTGCCGGTCGAGAGCTCCGCTCTCTTCCAGCCACTGTCTCTGCCAGATGCTGTAGTCGGCGTATTGAATCGGCAGCGCGGGGAGCTCCTGCCCGTTCATGATCGCGGCGAGCTCCTGGATCAGCACGCCGAGGGACCACCCGTCGCTGACGATGTGATGCATGTTCAGCATCAGCACGTGCTCGTCGGCGGCGAACTGGATCACCTTCCCGCGGATCAGCGGTCCATTGGCCAGATCGAACGGCGTTACCGCGTCGGCCCGGCAGAGCTCGCGGGCGCTTGCTTCATCAGCACACTGGATGCGCTCGAGCCGGAAGTCGAGCCGGTCGAGGATGCGCTGGCTGGCACGGCCGTCCTCGCTCGGGAACACCGTGCGCAGCGTCTCGTGCCGCGCGATGATGGCGTTGAGCGCGCGATCCAGTTCGTCCGCATCCAGCGCGCCCTGGATTCTCACCGCTCCTGGCACGTTGTAGCCGGCGCTGTTGGGCTCGAGCTGGTTGATGAACCAGAGGCGTTCCTGCGCGAAGCTCAGCGGGAGCCGCTCGTATTGCGTGCGATCCGCAGGCACGATCGCCGGGATCTCAGTCTTCTGCGCCGCGGCCACGGCCTCCGCCAGTCCGGCAACGCTGCTCCGCTCGAACAGTGTCTTGAGCGGAAGCTCGACTTCCATCTGCGTGCGGATCTTCGAGATGAGCTGCGTCGCCAGCAGCGAGTGGCCGCCCAGCTCGAAGAAGTTGTCGTGAACGCCGATGGTCTCCGGCTCGCGGTTCAACACCGCGGACCAGATCTCCACGAGCTGCTGTTCGGTCTCGTTGCGCGGGGCGACGTACTCGTGGCTCGCGCCCAGCGTCACGTCCATGCGGGACAGTGCACGGCGATCCACTTTGCCGTTCGGGCTCAGAGGGATTGCTTCGAGGCCGACGAACGCTGCCGGGATCATGTAGTCCGGCAGCGTCTTCGACAGATGCGCGCGCAGTTCGTCGGACGGGACTTCGGACGTCGCGCGATAGAAGGCCACGAGCTGCTTGCCCGCTCCTTCCCCTCGCGCGATGACCGCGCAGTCCTGGATCGACGGGTGCTCGGCGAGACGCGCTTCGATCTCTCCGATCTCGATGCGGAAGCCGCGCACCTTGACCTGCGTGTCGATGCGGCCCAGGTACTGGATCGTGCCGTCGTCCTGCCAGCGGGCCAGGTCGCCCGTGCGGTACATGCGCGTACCCGGCTCGAACGGATTGGCGACGAACTTCTCCTCCGTCAGCTCGGGCCGATGCAGATACTCGCGGGCCAGACCGTCGCCGGAGATGTACAGCTCGCCCGGCACGCCGATGGGCTGGATGTTGCCGGAGGCG
>DATABQ010000509.1:0-11608 GCA_036259495.1 Longimicrobiales bacterium
CGGGTTGCCCCATTCGGAAATCCATGGATCACAGGATGCGTGCTCCTAACCATGGCTTATCGCAGCTTGCCGCGTCCTTCATCGCCTGTCCGCACCTAGGCATCCCCCGTGTGCCCTTACTGCGCTTGACCAGTTCCAAAAATCACTGCCTCGGGTGTGGGATTCGGAGTGGGATAGTTAAAAGGTTTGGTCGAGGGTATGGGTGAGTTCAATGAAACAAACTCTCCCACTCCCACTGCCTCGCCCCATAACACTCCCACCTACCACTCCCACCACCTAAGCCGTGTATTTGACCGGTCCACCGGTACAATACTTCGCCTATCAGCGCTCGTCTTCTCGACGATCCCAATCACCCGAATTGTCAAATATCGGACGGCGTTGTGGCGCCGCACCTGAGGCGCGATGAAAACTTTCGCGCCGAGCAATCCAACATAGCTTCATTTATTCAGGCGGTCAAGGTCGCGAGCGACCTGTGCCAAACAACCGCCGAGCCGATAATTATCGCGACATTCTGAACAGACGTCAACGCCCTGCACATCGGGGCACGCCCTCCTCATGGCGCGGGACTCCGGCGACAGAGCGCAGCATCAGCTCGGACTGTCGAGACCATCGCCGAGCATGCGGCCGCAGCCATGGTATGTCGTTCCATTCAGCATCACGTCCACCGTCATCGCGAATCGTTCACCGCTCATCGTGTCGGAGCAGGGATCTTCGCGGATTCTGATGCGCAGCTCATGGGCGGGCGTGACGACGTGATAGGTGAGCGCTCCCGTTGCCGGATCGCGAACCGGTTCCGGTACGGATGTCTCAATGCGATCGGCGCCATAGTTCGTCGCGAGCGTGATCCTGGTGGATCCCTCCATCTCCAGCACCCAGCCAGGCTCCTGCCCGACCGCTCGAAATGTGACGCCGCGCTCGTGTGCCGCATCCCAGACGCGGCGGGAATTCTCGAAATACGTATCCACCGGAGCTTCGGTGCTCACGCTGTCGGGCGCCGGCGCCTCCTGGGGGCCTGATCGACCGCAGGCGCCGGACAACAGCAGCACCGCGAATGCTGCCGCGAAGCTGACGCGGCGCAAATAGCAGCAGTGAGGAGCGTGGGCCGCTGCTTGCGCGAAGGCGGGGCTGCGGCTCCCTTCCATGGTCCTCGAGTCCATTCGTCGCTCCCGAGTGAAACAACAGCCAATGGGCAGATGAGCCAAGGTGACTAACCACAACCAGGTCCGCCAGACGCCGCGCGCCACCGTCAACCGTCGCGGCGCAGCCCGCTGGCGCGGTGGCGGACATCCGTGGATCTACCGCAGTGATGTCGTGAAGCAGCCCGAGGGCGGAGCCGGCGCGGTTCATGTGGTCGACGAATCGGGCGGGCGGACGGGTACGGCATTGTGGAGCCCGACATCTCAGATCGCGCTTCGCTTCATCAGCGCAGATCACATCGACCCCGACGCGGCATTCTGGTCGGAACGGATCGCAGCGGCAGTACGCTACCGCGAATCGCTGTCTCCTGACGCGACGGCCTACCGGGTCGTGCATGGCGAGGCGGACGGTCTGCCCTCGCTCGTCGTCGACAGTTATGGCGAGCACCTGGTCGTGCAGCTGCTGTCCGCAGGACTGGAGGCGTTTCGCACCGACATTGTCGCGGCGCTGCTCGAGACGTGCCGACCCACCGGGATACTGGCCCGCAATGACGTGCCCGTTCGACGACTCGAGAAGCTGCCGGAAGGCATCGAGCTGCTGCACGGGGCCGTTCCCGAACAGGTCGAGGTGCGTGAAGGCGGCGTCACGTATCTCGCCGCTCCATGGTCCGGTCAGAAGACGGGGGCATTTCTCGATCAGCGGGAGAATCGTCTGCGTGCAGGCGCACTCGCGCGCGGGCGTGCGCTGGATTGTTTCTCCTACCACGGCTCCTTCGCGCTGCACCTGGCGGGCGGCGCCGATCACGTTACTGCGGTCGACTCCTCTGCGGACGCGCTCGCGCGTGCAGCGCACAACGCCGCTCTGAACGGCGACCGCGCAGGCCGCATCGAGTTCGTCGAGGCGAACGCGTTCGATTTCCTCCGCGCGCAGGATGACGCTGGCGAGACATTCGACACGATCGTGATCGACCCGCCGGCATTCGCGAAGCGGAAGGATGCATTACAGGCCGCACTGCGCGGATACAAGGAGCTGAATCTGCGTGCGCTCAGGATTCTGCGTCCGGGCGGCACGCTGTGCACGTTCAGCTGCTCATACCATCTGAGCCCCTGGCACTTCCGTGAGATGCTGGAGAGTGCAGCGGCCGATGCAGGGCGACCGGTTCGCTGGATCGAATGGCGGGGGCAGGCGTCGGATCATCCGGAGATCGTGCAGATCCCGGAGTCGTCGTATCTCAAGGGCGCGGTGCTGCAGGCAGTGTAGCCGGCGCGTTCAGAAGGTGCGGGTCAGGACCTGTTGTCACCCGCCGACCCTCGAATCTGGCGGTTCGTCGTTCACATCGGACCTGACGTCGACACGCCGCACAGGGTACGATGGTCTGATGCGATCGCGGTGTTCCGGCTTTGCGAGCTCCTCGCTCACGCGCAGGTGAAGTGCGCTCGACCACTTGCGACGTTCACGCGCGTCTACCAGGTAACGCACGACGATGTCCGTCCACGACTCGGCCGGCGCGATGTAGACCTGCGGCTCATCCGCCACGTCGTAGGCGAGGCCTTCCTGATCGAGGAGGGCGCGATACGTCTCGACGGGACCACTCATGGAGGGGCCGATGGTCTCGCGTGCGACGCCTGCAATCACTCGCATCGCATACCCGAGATCGCTTTCGTTCGATACACCCACGGTGATCTCATCCCATATGTAGGGAAAGCCGCGGGTGTAGTTCACAATGTTGGCGCGCAGGACCTCGGAGTTCGGAAACGTGATCAGCGCCCCGGTGGGCTGCGCACCCTGCACGGCCTTATCCGGCCCGCCCGCCTCCCAGACCGTCGTGTTCAGGAAGTCGACGCGGTAAACATCGCCGAAGACATCGCCGACGGCAATTCGATCCCCCACCCGGTAGTATCCCTTGAACGAGTTGAGCAGCCATCCCGCGAAGCTTTCGATCGGTGCCTGGAGTGCCCATGAGAGCGCGAGCCCCAGCAGTCCGAGCGAGCCGATCAGCGTTCGCGTATCGCCGGCGATCACGCTGAGTGCAATGCCGAGTGCAAGCATCCAGATGAGGATGCCGGCCATCGCAGTCACCGCATCCGCGCGCTCCCACTGACCCAGAACCCGTCGCAGGACTGCGTGCACCAGGCGAACAATGATGCCTGCGGCGAGCAGGAGCCCGATTGCGATGAGGATCTTCGGGAGCAGCGTCGTGAAATCGATGACGAAGCGACGCACGGTGCTCGTGGCCTCTTCCACACTCCGGCCGGGATCGGCGCGCGTGGTGTCCTGCGCCGTGTCGAGAGTGCCGGGTTGCTGGAGCGCTGTGTCGGTGGCAGTATCGAATACGGGCCCGCCAGGGGTCTGCTGTGCTGGGGCATCGACGGGCACGCCCCAGATCATCAGGAACAGGCCCGTGATCGCGACGGCCAGCATGGAGCCTCTTCGGAACTTCTTCAGGCGGTTCTGAGCGGAGAGCCGTGCGTCGGTGGCGCTGCGGAGATTCTGTCCCGGCCGGCGGCGGAACGGCGGCACGAATGAGCGTGAGCGCGGATCGCGGCCGCGCGTTCGGCGAGTAGAGCCACGCGCGCGTCGCGTGTGGCGTATTTTGCGGGGACGGTTCTTCCCATCGTCACGAGCCATGCGGTCGTGCCGTGCACACTGCGCGCCGCGGGGCCATCACGCGCTCACGGGCTGCGGCCGGCGGGTGGCCGATCAGATGCCGCCGATGTCGAGGAAGGCGGCGACCTCGTCACGGTCGACCGCGAAATCGCCGAGCCGGCCCTGCCACTCGCCATGCCAGTCGGACCCACCCGTAACGAACAGCCCTGCACCAGCCGCGATGCCTGAGATGCGATCCGTGTCGGCCTTCGTGAGGCGCGGCCGGTAGCACTCGACGCCGTCCAGCCCGTGCGCGACCAGGGCGCTCAGGGCCGTCTGGAGCGCGTCGGGGCGCGGGTGCGCCCACACGGCGACACCGCCGGCCGCGTGAATGATCTCGATTGCCTCGAACGGGGTGATCAGCGCGGTTGGAACGAAGGCGGGGCCCTGATCGCCGATGTAGCGATCGAATGCCTCGGATACGGTGGACACATGCCCCCGCTGATGGAGTGCGCGTGCGAGGTGCGGCCGGCCCAGGCTCTCCGGCTTCGTGCCTGCCGCAGCGAGCACATCCTCGAATGCGACCTCCACGCCGATCGCACCGAGTCGCTCCAGCATGTCGTGCATGCGCGTCTCGCGCGCACCGGACGCACGGGCGCCATGCGCAACCAGAGCTGGATTCAACGGGTCGACGAAGTAGCCGAGCACGTGATACTCCGCACCTGCGTCATACGTCGACAGCTCGAGCGCGGGAATGACGTGCACGAACCCGTGAGCGGCGGCCTGCGCAGCGGCCACACCGCCGACGGTATCATGATCGGCAACTGCGATGACGTGGAGCCCGCCGGCCCGTGCGGCCGCTACGACCGCGCCGGGCGACAGGCTTCCATCCGATGCCGTGCTGTGTATGTGAAGATCGATTCTCAATGAGCTCAGCGTACGACGAGTCGCCGCCCCAGTCTGTAAGCAATGCCGATACCTATTCCGTCGAAATCCCCGACGGTGGCACCGAAGCGGAATACCCACTGCGGACCGAGACTGACGTCCGCACCCAGATCCAGATCGAAGTTCAGATCCGATTCACTGTCGTCGAACCCTTCCGGCGCATCGAATGAAATGTAGTCGAACGCAACGCGCGGGTGCACGTACGGCATGATCTCGAGCGAGCCGGCGTCGAAGATCGTGCCGACGCTGATGCCCGCCGGGATGCGGAGCCATGTGGCACCATTGAACGTGCCGCCGAGTCCGACGACCCACGACAGGAAGACGGGGGCCTGCACGCCGCGGATGGGACCGTAGAATTCTGCACCGAGCGTGATGTGATCGCCATCGAGCACGCCGGCACGCACGCCGAGATTGAGATTGCCTTCCTGCCGCCATATACCCACGATGCCGAGATCATCGGCACCATCCATGTCCACGACGTAGAGGCCGATGTCCTCGCCTGGGCGCGGCGAGAAGAAGCTTGGGACGTCCCAGGGCTGCGCTGCACCCTGCCCCGCGCCGAGCGCGAGGAGTGCCAGCGCGATCACAACCGGGAGCTTACGCATATTTGTTCCTCCGAACAGATTGACGCAGGCCGTGCTGCATGCCGGCCGGCTGATCGGACCCCGGCGACGTTGCCGCGGCCGACCGGCGGCCCGGCCGCAAGAAGAAGGCCGGTCGCGATCGTGCGCGGCCGGCCTCGTCGGACATCCTGCAGGACACTGCGTTCAGCGCGTCGAAGTACTCTCGCTCAGAACCGTGACGACGTCATCCGCGATCTGCATGAAGCCGCCCTCGACATGAAAACGCTGCTCACCGGCGCCACTTTTTATGCGCATCTCGCCCGCACCGAGCAGCACGAGCATCGGCGCGTGGCCGCGCAGCACACCGATCTCACCGTCCCACGCGGGCGCGACAACCATGTCCGCCTCGCCCTCGTAGACGGTGCTCTCGGGACTGATGATCGCGACTTTCAGTCGTTCGGCCATTACGCCATTTCCTTCGCGGCCGCGATCACATCCTCGATGCCGCCCTTCATGTAGAACGCCTGCTCGGGCAGGTGATCTAACTCACCCGCGGCGACACGCTCGAACGACTCGATCGTGTCCTCGAGCTTCACGTACTTGCCCTTGATTCCGGTGAACGTCTCCGCCACGTGGAACGGCTGCGACAGGAAGCGCTGGAGCCGGCGTGCACGGCCCACGACCAGCTTGTCCTCCTCCGACAGTTCGTCCATGCCGAGGATCGCGATGATGTCCTGCAGCTCCTTGTAGCGCTGCAGAATGCGCTGCACCTCGGACGCAACGCGGTAGTGGCGCTCGCCGACGAACTGCGCATCCATGATGCGCGACGTCGAGTCGAGCGGATCGACCGCGGGATAGATGCCGATCTCCGTCAGCGCGCGCGTGAGCACCGTCGTCGAGTCGAGGTGGGCGAACGCCGTTGCCGGCGCCGGGTCGGTCAGGTCGTCGGCGGGAACGTAGATGGCCTGCACGGACGTGATCGAGCCATCGCGCGTCGACGTGATGCGCTCCTGGAGCCCGCCCATCTCCGTGCCGAGTGTCGGCTGGTAACCCACCGCTGACGGCATGCGGCCGAGCAGTGCGGACACTTCCGAGCCGGCCTGCGTAAAACGGAAGATGTTGTCGACGAAGAGGAGCACGTCCTGCTTCTCGACATCGCGGAAGTACTCGGCGACCGTCAGTCCGCTCAGTCCGACGCGCTGACGTGCTCCCGGCGGCTCGTTCATCTGGCCGTACACGAGCGCGACGTTCGGCAGCACGCCGCTTTCCTTCATCTCGAGGTAGAGGTCGTTGCCCTCACGTGTGCGCTCACCGACACCGCAGAACACCGACTTGCCGCCGTGCTCCATCGCGATGTTGTTGATCAGCTCCATGATGATGACTGTCTTGCCGACACCTGCGCCGCCGAACAGCCCGGTCTTGCCGCCCTTCACGTATGGCGCGATCAGGTCGATCACCTTGATGCCGGTCTCGAAGATCTCCGTCTTCGGCTCGAGCGCCGTGAACTTCGGCGCGTCGCGATGGATCGGCCAGCGCTCGACGTCGGGGCCGATCTCGCCCGCCTCGTCCACCGGCTCACCCAGCACGTTCAGGATGCGGCCGAGTGCAGCCGCACCGACGGGCACTGCGATCGCGCGGCCCGTGTTGCGCACTTCCATGCCGCGCGTCAGACCATCCGTCGACGACATGGCGACGGCGCGCACCTGGCTGCGGCCGATGTGCTGCTGCACTTCGGCGACGACGCGTATGTCCGGCCCGCCGTTCTCGCCCTTCCTGCTGATCTCGAGAGCGTTGTAGATCTCGGGGATCCCGCCGCTCTCGAATTCGACGTCGACGACGGGTCCGATCACCTGGACCACACGTCCCATTGTATCTGCGGCCTTCGCCATGTCTATGCTCCGAAAAGTTTTCTGTAGCTCTATTTTCCAGCTGCGAAGCTCCGTAGCTCCGCTCTACTCCAGGGCCGCAGCCCCGCCGACGATCTCCGCGATCTCCTGCGTGATCTGCGCCTGACGCGCACGGTTGTACGTGCGGTTCAGGTTGTCGAGAATGTCACCCGCATTGTCCGTCGCATTCTTCATTGCGGTCCGGCGCGCACCGTGCTCCGCAGCGGCCGTCTCCACGAGAGCGCGATACACGCTGTTGCGCACGTAGAGCGGCAGCAGCCTGTTCAGGATCTCGTCCGCCGAGGGCGAGAGGATGTAGCTCTGCGCGCGCGACGGCCTGTCATCGCCCTCACCGCCTGCCGATACCGGCAGCACCTTCACCGTCGCGGGCGGGGTCGACAGCGCGGAACGGAACTGTGCGTGGACGACATACACCTCGTCCAGACGGCCCGCCTCGAAATCCTCGCGCAGCGGCTCGATCACGCTCATCGCGTCCTCGAGCGTCGGCTTGTCCGTGATGTCCGTACGCGCCGCGGCGAGCTCTTCCTTCTGGTAGCGGAAGAAGCTGACGGCCTTCTTGCCGACGACGTGAATCTCGACCTCGACACCCGCCGCGCGCAGCCGCTCGATCTGCCTGCGCGCCTCACGGATCAGGTTCACGTTGAACGCGCCCGCCAGGCCGCGGTTCGATGTGATGAGGATCACCGCAGCACGGCGCACGGTCTCCGGCTGGCGGAGCAGCGGGTAGCGCTCGCGCAGCTCGGGATCGATGAGCCGCCCGATTACCTCCCTCAGCCGCTCGGCGTACGGCCGCGCGGCATGCACGCGATCGGTGGCGCGCTTCAGCTTGGACGTGGAGACCATCTCCATCGTCCGGGTGATCTGGCGCGTCTTGCCGATCGAGCGGATCCGGCGCTTGAGCTCGAGTGTCTTCGCCATCGTTCTCTATGCCAGCGGGTTGGCCGGCGTCGACTTGTCGGTGTTCGACGCTCCGGCCGTGGTGGCCGGCGCCGCCGAGGGGGCTGGCGGCTGCTCCGCCAGGAACGTCTGCTTGTAGTCGTTCAGCGCTGCCGCGAGAGCACTCGTCGTTTCCTCGTCCAGCTTGGCGCCCCCGCGGATCTTTTCGCCGATCTCCGGCTTCCGTGCCTGCATGTACTCCAGGAAGCCGAGCTCGAACTCACGAACCCGGTTCGTGGGCACGTCGTCTATCAGGCCGTTCGTCACCGCATACAGGATCATGACCTGCTGCTCGACCGGCATCGGTGCGTACTGCGGCTGCTTCAGCACTTCGACGATGCGCTCACCGCGCGCGAGCTGCTTCTGCGTCGCCGGATCCAGCTCCGAGCCGAACTGCGCGAACGCTTCGAGCTCGCGGTACTGCGCGAGGTCGAGACGCAGACGGCCGGCGACACCGCGCATCGCCTTCGTCTGCGCCGCGCCGCCGACGCGCGACACTGAGATACCGACGTTCACGGCGGGACGGAGACCCGAGTAGAACAGGTCCGCCTCGAGGAAGATCTGACCGTCGGTGATGGAGATCACGTTCGTCGGAATGTACGCGGACACGTCACCGGCCTGTGTCTCGATGAGCGGCAGGGCGGTGAGCGAACCGCCGCCGTTGGCGTCCGACAGCTTGGCCGCACGCTCGAGCAGACGCGAGTGCAGGTAGAACACGTCACCGGGGTATGCCTCACGGCCCGGCGGGCGGCGCAGCACGAGCGAGATCTGGCGATACGCGGTCGCCTGCTTGGACAGGTCGTCATAGATCACCAGCGTGTGCTTGCCCTGCCACATGAAGTGCTCGGCGAGGGCGGTCGCTGCGTAGGGCGCGATGTACTGCATCGGCGCGGGGTCGGACGCGTTCGCCGCCACGACGATCGTGTAATCGAGCGCGCCGTTCTCACGCAGCGTCTCCACCACGCTCGCCACCTTCGACGCACGCTGGCCGATCGCGCAGTAGACGCAGAGGACGCCGGTGTCCTTCTGGTTGATGATCGCATCGAGCGCGACGGCCGTCTTGCCGGTGCCGCGGTCGCCGATGATCAGCTCGCGCTGACCGCGGCCGATCGGGATCATCGAGTCGATCGCCTTGATGCCCGTCTGCAGCGGCTCGCCGACCGGCTGGCGCTGCACGATGCCCGGCGCGACGACGTCGATGAAGCGGCGATCCTCCGACGCGATCTCGCCCCGCCCATCGATAGGATTGCCGAGCGAATCGACCACGCGGCCGAGATAGGCGGCGCCCACGGGAAGGTCGAGCACGCGGCCGGTGCGCCGCACCTGATCCCCCTCGTGCAGCGACGTCCAGTCACCCATGATGACGGCGCCGATGTTGTCCTCCTCGAGGTTCAGCGCCAGCGCCGTCACGGCGTCGCCGGTCTCCGATGACGTGATCTCGAGCATCTCGCTCGCCATCGCGTTCGTCAGACCGTAGATGCGTGCGACGCCGTCCTTCACCTCCAGGACTTCGCCGATTTCCTCGACCTTCAGCTCCTCGCTGTACTGCTCGATCTGACGGAGCAGCACATCCTTGATCTCACTCGCTCGAAGCTGGGTTTCCGTGCTCGACATGTCTCGTTCTCGTCAGAGATTTATTCCACGCGCCAACCGGCGCCTGTTCATAAACCGGCGTACGTCGCGCCGGTGGATCGGTACTGCTGTGCCCGCAGCCGGGCTAGGCGCCGAGCGGCAGCGCCGCCTCGACCATCCGGTGCCGCAGCGAAATGAGCCTGCGGCGAAGTGATCCGTCCATCACGCGGTCGCCGTAGCGTACCACGATACCGCCCAGGAGTGCCGGATCGACCGAGATGTGCGGGATCACCGACCGTCCGAGGATGCGCGACAGCTCGGCAGTGAGCGACTGCTCCGCCGCCTCGTCCGGCTCGTGCGCGAGCGTCACCTGCACGTGCAGCCTGCCGAGCTTCACATCCAGCAGCTCACGGTATTCGGCCGCAATCGCACGGATCAGCTGCTGCCGTCTCTTCTCCAGCACCACGAGCACGAAATGCAGGAACATGGGCGACACGTGCTCACCCAGTGCCTCACGCAGCGCGCTCTTCTTCTGGCCCACCTCGATCTTCGGCGTCTCGAGGAACGCGCGAACGCGATCGTCCGACTCGAGCAGCGACGTGATCGTATTCAGCCCCTGCGCGAAATCATCGTGCGCGTCGTGCCTCTCGCCGAGCTCGAACAGCGCCTCGGCGTAGCTGCGCGCCACGGTCGTGTCGCGCACCTTACGCCGCTCCCGCGCCGTTCGCGCTGTCGATCGACTTCAGGTACTCCGTCACCAGGCGCCGGTCCTCCGCCGCATCCATCCGCTGACCGACCAGCTTGCCCGCAGCGGCCAGCGCGAGATCTACCGCCTCGCGCCGCAGCGACTCGATGGCCTTCTGCCGATCGCGCTCGATGTCCTGGCGTGCGCGGGTCACCAGCTCTTCCTGCTCGGCCCGCGCGCGGCTCAGCATGTCCTCACGGACGCGCTCCGCGGCCTGCTTGCCCTCGGCAATCAGCGCCTGCGCCTCCTGCCGTGCGTTCTGCAGCTCCTGCCGCTGCTGCTCGAGCAGCTTCTCGCTCTCCTCACGCTGATGCCGCGCCTCATCCAGCGCGTCCTGGATGCGCTTCTCGCGCGCGGCCGCATACCCGAGGATCGGCGGGAACGCGAACTTCGCGAGCACCACCGACAGCAGGATGAATATGATCAGCGTCCAGAAGGAGACACCGGCATCGATGCCGAAGATGCTCGGCTCCGCTCCCGCTTCTGACGCAATCGCAAGTAGATTCAGATTCATTCGACGTCTCGTCGTTTCGTTCCGCCGCGGCGTGCGCGGCGCTCACTGCGCCGGGCGCGGGGTCTCCGCACCCGGCGCGAGTGCGTTAGTTCGGGATCAGGAACGCGATCACCAGCGCGAACAGTGCGGCACCCTCGATCAGCGCCGCCAGAATGATCGCAGCCGTCTGGATGTTACCGGCGATCTCCGGCTGACGCGCCATGCCCTCCGTCATCTTCGAGCCGATCAGCCCGATGCCGAGACCGGCACCGACCACCGTCAGACCGGCGCCGATCGCCTTGCCGACTGCGCGCACGCCGCTCGATGCGGCTTCCGCGAACTCGGGCGTCATGCCGCCCATCTCCTGGAGCATGCCCAGAATTGCCATCGTGTGAACTCCGTTCAGTTACGGGGTTGCTGTACGTTCGCTCCATCACAGGCCGGTGCGTCCCCGTCCGCACCGCTCCCGTGTCACCGCTTCACGACCGCTCGCGCAGTCCGCGGATCTCGCCGGACACCCGTCCGGCTACGTTACAGGGACAGCGGCGGAGCCCCGCTGCCCAGGGCGTTCCACGTCGCGGAACGCTGCCACCATCTGTCGTCGTCGCGCCGCAGCGCGGCCGTCAGCGCCGCGCCTGTTCAGCGCGACACCAGCTCAGTGCGCGTGCCGGATCAGTCCGATGAACACCGCCGACAGCATCGCGAAAATGTACGCCTGCAGGAA
>DATABQ010000510.1:0-2067 GCA_036259495.1 Longimicrobiales bacterium
AGCGTGCTGCTTGCGGCACTCGGCGGTGTGGGTGGTGTGCTGCTCGCGGTCTGGATCACGCAGGCGCTCGGTCGCGTTCCTCTGCCCGCGGCGTTCACAATCGATGTCGCGCCCGATGGTCGTGTCGTGCTGTTCGCGGCGGTGATCACGGTGCTCACGGGCATTCTGTTCGGCCTCGCACCCGCACTGCATGGCAGCAGTGCGCCCGCGCCGCTGATGCGCGAAGGTGCGCGTGCGGGCAGCCGTTCCCGCGTGCGCAATGCGCTCGTGGTGGTGCAGGTCGCGGCATCGGTCGTTCTGCTCGTGGGCGGTGCGCTGTTCCTGCGCAGCCTCATGGCGGCCCAGCGCATAGACACGGGTATGAACACCGACAACATGGCACTGATGGCGTTCGACCTGCGGACGGAGGGCTACTCGCTGGAGCAGTCGCAGCAGTTCTATGCGCAGCTCCAGGAGCAGGTCCGTGCGGTGCCGGGTGTGACGTCGGTCACTCTCGCGCAGCGCGTGCCGCTCGGCGGCGGCTTCGCCCGTCGCAGCGTCGGCATCGAAGGCTACACGCCTGCCGAAGGCGAGGACATGGAAATGAACTTCAACACGGTGAGCCCCGGCTATTTCGATGCGATGGGGATACCGCTCGTGCGCGGCCGTGCGTTCACGCGCGCCGACCGTGATGGAGCGCCGCATGTCGTCATTGTCAACGAAGCTTTCGCGCGGCGGTTCTGGCCGGGAACCGACGCGACAGGGAAGCGCGTGCGCCTCGCCGGATCCGACGGTCCGCTCGCGGAAGTCATCGGCATCGTGCCCGACGGGAAGTATCGCTCGCTGACCGAAGAGCCGCTGCCGTACATGTATTATCCGTACCTGCAGTGGCCCGCGCCGTCGATGTTGCTCCAGGTGCGCACGGCGATCGATCCGGCGAATGTCGCCGACGCGCTGCGTGAACGCGTCCGCACGCTTGCACCGGCGATTCCGGTTCCTGAGGTCACCACCCTGAGCAGCCACGTCGGCCTGGCGACCATGCCGCAGCGCATTGCCGCGATGGCGCTCGCCGTGCTCGGCGCACTCGCGCTCGGCATCGCCGCGATCGGTCTGTACGGCGTCGTGTCCTATGTCGTCGTGCAGCGCACGCACGAGATCGGGATCCGGACGGCACTCGGTGCGGCTGCCGGCGACGTCGCACGCATGGTCGTCATGCAGGGCATGCGGCTGGCGCTCGGGGGCGTCGTTATCGGCGCGGTACTCGCGCTCATGCTCGCGCGACTGATCACGACGATGTTGTTCGTGAGCCCTGCCGACCCGTTCGCCATCCTGGGGACGGCAGCCGTGCTGACGGTCGTCGCCGCGCTGGCGAGCTGGCTGCCCGCGCGTCGCGCGACGAGAGTCGATCCGCTCACCGCGCTGAGGTCGGACTGACTATCGGCATGGCGTGACGTCGGCACACGCCACGACCTCCTACGTGGGCGGGGATGGTGGCGCCGCGCGTGGCCAGCCGCCGTTGCGACTGATGGTGCGGCGAGGATGGTCTTATTCACGGCGGACAATCACGAGTTGCGCAACGCGGCCTCGCCTCCATCGGGATCCTGCACCGGAGCGCGAGGCCGCCCGGGCGATCAGAGCAGAACGGCGAGTATGATACCGCCGAGCACGATCGCGCCCACCAGCCACCAGAAGTTCTGCGGCGCCGTGACGTCCTGAGCCGGCTGATCGAAGTCGACCGGTGCGCGCACGGTCGCGACGTCATGCGCCGCCGTGGCCGCGCTGTGGCTCATCATGTCCACCTTCGGCGTCCTGGTCTCCGACGCGGGCCCCTCCGGCTCCACCTGCGATTCCGCCGTCGCCGGAGCTTCCGCAGTCTTCGACGGTTCCGCCGGCTCCTGCGTTACAGGATCCTGCCCCTGAACGCCCGTGGCCGAGACAAAAAGGAATACGAACGCGAGCAGTTTTCTCATCGTGACCTCGATGCCATGTTGATTTCCGCGCGGCTGTTCCGCGCGCGAGCAGGGCCTGGGGATGCAAGGATCGCCCCCGTCGGGGACGGCGGTGTCCACCCGGCGCTCAGACAGGGGG
>DATABQ010000511.1:0-1807 GCA_036259495.1 Longimicrobiales bacterium
CTGGCATTTGCAAACCGGCCGTCGAGCTGGCCGCTGCTCCTGGGGCTCCACGCTGCCGCGATCATGCTCGCGTGGCCGCTGCCTGTCGTGCAGCGCGCACTGTCGCGCGCAGCACCCGCAGTGAAGCGGGCGATGCGGGCCGTATTCGACTGGGCGCCGCTGCTGCTCGTGCCGCTCCTGTACACGGAGCTCGCCGTCCTCAACACGGCCGTGCACGGCGGCTCGTATTTCGACGACATCATCATAGCGTGGGAGCAGGTGATCTTCAGCGGCCAGCCGAGCCGCGACTGGGCCGCGGCTGCGCCGCTGGCCTGGCTCTCCGAGCCGCTCCATGCTGCATACATGTCCTACTATTTCATTATCTTCGTGCCGCCGCTGGTGCTGTTCCTGCGCGGCCGTACCGCAGAGTTCCGCGCGGGGGTGTTCGCGCTCATGCTCGCGTTCTTCTCGCACTACCTGTTCTTCATCTACTTCCCCGTACAGGGTCCGCGCTACCTGTTCCCGCCACCCGGTGGTGAGCTGGCGAACGGCTTCTTCTATCAGCTCGCGCATCGCGTGCTGGAGGTCGGCTCTGCACAGGGCGCGGCGTTCCCGTCGTCGCACGTGGGCGTGTCCGTTGCACAGACAATCATCGTCGCGCGATACCTGCCACGGCTCACTCCGCTCTTCGTCGTGCTGACGACTGGACTGGCGCTTGGCGCCATCTACGGCGGGTTCCATTACGCCACGGATGCCGTCGCTGGTGTTCTGCTCGGCGTCCTCGCGGTTGTCATTGCACCGCGACTCGCGCGCGTGCTCTCGCCGTCACCCGATCACGGCGCGGACGGCGGCGGCCGGGCCGAGGCGTGACGTGAGTCTGCGCCCGCGTACGTGGCTGGTCCTCGTGGCGGGCGCCGCCGCAATCGCCTGGGTTCAGCTCGCGGGTGTACATGAGGCCGCGCGCGCCTGGTCGGTGATCCTGCTCGTCCCGCTGCCAGTGCTGATGATCGTCGAGGGGCGCAAGCTGAGTGAGCTCGAGACACTGCCTCGCACGGAAGCCTACGTCAGCTCGATTGTCAGCCTGTGGATGCTTGCGCTGGCGACGGTGGCTGTCGCGTGGGCCAGTGGCTACGGCGCGAGCGACCTCGGATTCGCTGCGCTCGATGGGATGCGCACCGCTGCGCTCAATGCAATTCGCATTGCAGCGCTCGCAGCGGCATTGACGATCGCAGGCGTCGCCGTGCTGTTCGCGTTCAAATTCGCCGGCGTACGCGAGCCCGCGCTGGTACGGCAGCTTATGCCCGTCACACCGAGGGACCGCCTTCTGTTCGTCGCCGTGTCGCTGACTGCAGGGATCTGTGAGGAAATCGTCTTCCGCGGATTCCTCATCCATGTGATCTACGGTGCGAGCGGCTCACTCGCGCTGGCACTTATCCTCAGCAGCGGAGTCTTCGGCGTCGCGCACGCCTATCAGCAGCCGACGGGTGCGCTCCGTGCCGGGCTGCTTGGGCTGATCCTCGCCCTGCCACTCGTCATCACCGGCTCGATCATTCCCTCCATCATCGCGCACGCCGCCATCGATCTGCTATCCGGCCTGTGGCTATCGCGATACCTGCTCCGCTGAGATCACCCCCGGCACATCCGTTGCGAACTCCGCGGGCGCACACCACAGGAGAGCGACGATGACGCGACAGATCGTGCGGAACACATTTTGGATCGAAACGAGGCCGGCGAGACACACGAGCCGCGGATGAAACTCATCGACCGGACGAAACGGGTCGTCACCGGAGCGATGGAGGACAACATCACCGGTGAGGCCGCGAAGGCG
>DATABQ010000512.1:0-8244 GCA_036259495.1 Longimicrobiales bacterium
AACAAGGCGCATGATGGCTTCCTCGGACACGCATACCTCGGCCGCTGGGTGAACCTCGGCGCGCTCACCACCAACAGCGATCTGAAGAACAACTACGGCACGATCCGGATGTGGACGCCCGAAGGCGATGTCGATACCGGCATGATCAAGCTCGGCTGTCTGCTCGGCGATCATGTGAAGACCGGGATCGGTGCCCTGATCAACACCGGCACGGTCATCGGTGCGGGATCCAATCTCTACGGCACCGAGATGCCGCCGAAATACGTGACGCCGTTCAGCTGGGGCAGCGGGAGCGAGCTCGTGGAGTACAATGTCGAGAAGTTCCTCGCCGTCACCGACACTGTCATGGGCCGGCGGAAGCTGTCGCTCAGCGATTCGATGCGTGACGTGCTCGCGCAGGCGTGGCGCATCGGCCGGAGTGGTGTGTGATGCGCGTAACTGTGCTGGGGAGTGGCAGTGCCGGCAATGCGACGCTCGTGGAAGCGGGCGATGTGCGTATCCTGATCGACGCCGGATTCAGCGGCCGCGATCTGGAGCGCAGGCTGTGTGCGGTGGATGTCGATCCTGCGAGCCTCAGCGCGATCGTGATCACGCACGATCATGGCGATCACACGCGCGGAATGGGCGTGCTCGCGCGACGGCTGAGCCTGCCGCTCTATCTCACACCGCGCACACACATCGCCTGCGCTTCCATGCTGAACGGGACCGAGAGCGTGCGCATGTACGGCTCGACGGCGCCGTTTCAGCTGGGTGCCCTGGAGGTGCGGCCGTTCCTCACGGTGCACGACGCCGCAGACCCGGTCGCAGTCACGGTGCGTAATGTGGACACGGGCGCGAAGCTCGGAATCGCGACGGATCTCGGCCGTCCCACTGCCGCTGTGCGTGCGGAGCTGGCGGGCTGTCACATGCTGGTGCTGGAGGCGAACCACGATGATGCACTGCTGTGGAGCGGCCCGTATCCATGGTCAGTGAAGCAGCGCATCGCATCGAGCCACGGCCATCTGTCCAACCGCGCCGCCGCCGAGCTCGCGCGCGAGCTGTTTCACAGCGGCCTGTCCAATCTCGTTCTCGCTCACCTCAGCGAGCACTGCAACAATGCGGAGCTCGCGAGCCACGCCGTCGGTGCAGCACTCGCGCGCCTGAGGTACCGCGGCAGCCTGTGCGTTGCGCCGCAGGAGGCCCCGATGGAACCCGTGCGCGTGAAGCCCGCAGGATCCGAGCAGATGGCGCTCGCGTTGTAGCTCTCGGCCTCTGAGGCTTTGTAGCTATGGAGCTTTGTGGCTTTGTAGCTCTGTAGCTTTGTAGCTTTGTAGCTCTGAGGCCGTCAGGTTGCACGTGTGCATTGCGCGTGTGCTTTGTGCGTGTGCGGGACTTCAGGCAACCGTCAGAGCCGCGCCGACGTGCGACTCACGGCCGAGGCTCACGCCGTAACCCGCTCACCCACACCCGCCCCTACACCCCGAACAGCCGCAGTACGTCGTTACCGATCGCCCACGTCATCAGCAGGATAATGAACACGAAGCCGACCTGTGTGGCGCGCATGCGTGCTTCGATCGACAGCGGTTTGCCGCGCACGGCTTCGGCGCCGAGGAAGACGAGGTGTCCGCCGTCAAGGACGGGAATCGGCAGGAGGTTCAGCACGGCCAGGTTGACGGACAGGATCGCCATGAAGCCGAGGAACGCTTCGGCGCCCGCGCGCGCGAAGCGGCCGCTCATCTCACCGATCATGATCGGACCGCCGATGTTTCGCGCGGAATGGCGGCCGGTGAACATGCCGCCGAGGAAATCGAGCGTCAGGGCCGTGACGTCCCACGTCTGCCGGGCGCCGTGCACGACGGCGTCGACCGGGCCCTGCCGCACGCGCGGCATGTAGGCGGCCGGGTCAGGGCCGTACGCTCCGATCCTGCCGACGCGCAGACTGTTCTCGAGAACGCGATCTTCCGGCGTCACGGTAAGCTGCACGCGCTCACCGTCGCGCTCGATCACGAGAGGCACCGGTGCGCCGGGGCTGCGTTCGACGACGTCGACGAAGTCGTGCCACGTCGGCACGGCGGTTCCGCCTGCCTGGAGCACGTGGTCGCCCGGTCGGAGACCGGCCTCGGCCGCAGGGCCGCCGGCCACGATCTGCGTGAGCACGGCGCCGGCGGGCAGGGCCGGGTTGAACGAGTTGATGATTCCGGCCTTCTCCTCGTCGTCCGAAGGCAGCGTGAACGTGACAGGAGGATGATCCTCGAATGAGATCTGTGTCTCACCAGCGCGGGCTGTCGTCAGTGCCAGACCCATATCGCGCCATGTGGTGACCGGCTCGTTGTTGATCGCGGTGACCAGCGCGCCAGGCGGAATTGCCGCCAGCGGCGCCGCGCCCGCGGTCAGATCCTCCTCGTCGACGCTGCCGATCCGTGTGCCCGGGTCCGCAGCCACTCCCCAGATCCCGGCGCTCGCCGAGAACACGAGGAACGCGAACAGCAGGTTCATGATCACGCCCGCGGAGATGACGAGTGCGCGCCACGGCAGCGACTTCGACTCGAAATCGCGCGGTCCCCGCGGACGTTCCGCCACCTCCTCCAGCTCACCTTCGTTCTCCGCACCCACCGTATCATTCACCGTGGCGGGGCCGCCCTCGATGTGCTCCATCTCCTCCATGCCGGCCATCTTCACATAGCCGCCCAGCGGCAGCAGCGAGATGACGTACTCCGTCTCACCGCGCGTGAACCCGATGACGCGCGGGCCGAAGCCGATGGAGAAACGGGGCACCTCGATGTCGGCCATCTTCGCCGTCATGAAGTGGCCGAGCTCGTGCACGAAGATGAGCACACCCAGCACGAATATGAACGCGACGATCGTCAGCATATGTTCCTCAATGCAGCACCCGCGATCTCGCGGGCGCCGCGGTCGGCGGCAAGTACAGTGTCCAGTGTGTCGGCCGGAGCGGGGACGTGCGCATCGAGCGCGCGCGCGATCACATCCGCGATACCGGTGAACGGGATGGCGCCGGCCAGGAAGCCGGCGACCGCTTCTTCATTCGCAGCATTGAATACCGCAGGCGCGGTGCCGCCCGCGCGGCCCGCGGCGATGCCCAGCGCGAACGCCGGGAACCGTTCTGCGTCGACGGCCTCGAACGTGAGGCTTCCGGCGCCGACGGGATCGAACCTGCGCACGCCGGCATCCGTGCGTCGCTCCGGGTGTGTCAGTGCGTAGAGGATGGGCAGCTCCATGGTCGGAAAGCCGAGCTGCGCCAGGACACTGCCATCCACGAACTCGACCATCGAGTGAATGATCGACTGCGGATGCACCACCACATCGATGCTGTCGTAGGGCGCATTGAACAGAAAGTGCGCCTCGACTACTTCCAGCGCCTTGTTCGCGAGCGTCGCGGAATCGACGGTGATCTTCGCTCCCATGTCCCAGGTCGGGTGCCGCAGCGCCTGTGCCGGAGTCGCTGCGTTCAGCTCGTCGAGCGGGCAGCTGCGGAACGGTCCGCCTGACGCAGTCAGGATCATGCGCTGCACCGCGCGGTCCGGGGCACCGCAGACGCATTGCAGGATCGCGCTGTGCTCGCTGTCGACCGGCACGAGCTCGCCGCCGCCCGCGCGGAGCGCCTCCTGCACGAGCGGACCACCCGCCACCAGCGATTCCTTGTTCGCGAGCGCGAGCCGCTTCCCGGCCGAGAGCGCGGAGAGCGTCGCCTCCAGACCGGCCGCACCCACCACGGCATTGATGACGATGTCGACATCAGGATGCGCAGCCGCATCGATCAGCGCAGCACGTCCGGTACGAACGCACGGATGCAGGGGGCCGTTCGCATGTGCTGCGTCCTCGTCCACGAGCACTGCCATGACAGGCGAGTAACGCTCGATCTGCCGCGCCAGCTCGGCGGCGTTGCGATTCGCCGCCAGCACGATGACGCGGAACTCGTCCGCATGCCGCTCGAGCACGTTCAGTGCACTCGCGCCGATGGACCCGGTACTGCCGAGCAGCGCGACGCCTCGCATCACAGCACCATCATCAGCAGCCAGTACGTCACCGGTATCGAGAAGAACAGTGCGTCGAAGCGGTCGAGCACACCGCCGTGCCCGGGCAGCAGTGTACCCGAGTCCTTCACGCCCGCCTCGCGTTTCAGCAGCGATTCGGCGAGGTCGCCGATCTGCGCGACCGGAGAGACGATGAGGCCGATCAGAGCACCGGTGCCCGCGCCGACCGGCACACCCAGCCAGGCACCGAAGATGAAGTGAGCGTACAGCGCGCCAACGATTGTTGTTCCGATGACGCCCGTCAGGGCACCTTCCACCGTCTTGGCGGGACTCACCGCGGGAATGAGCTTGCGACGTCCCAGCGCGCGACCGCCGAAGTACGCGAACGTGTCGCCCATCCACGTGAGTGTCATCGGGAACGCGAGCAGTGCGGGACCGACCCATCCCTGCCATTCCGCGCTCGCACCGGGGACGGGCATGAGGCGCAGCAACATCGCGTACAACAGTGTGCCGCCCGTGAACATGGCGGCGAATACCGTCACGGCCATCACCGCGAGCGGTGCGCCGGCCACACCGCGCCGGAAGATCGCGGCTGCAGCGATGACGATTGCAGCGGCGACGAACGCGCGCCACGCCCACATCTCTGCGTCAGGAGTCACCATCGTGAGCAGCACGGGCAGCGCCGCGAGCACGATCCCGGCGACGACGAACGGGCGAACACCGCGTTCACGTGCAAGCCGGTAGAACTCGGCGGCGCCGGCCGCCGCAAGCACGGCCAGCGCCAGCGCGATGACCCATCCACCGATGTAGAGAATGACTATGGCGAGCGGGACACCGACGGCAGCAACGGCCACCCGCTTGGTCAACTCGCTCGCCATTGCTTCAGCCGGCGGTCACGCGACCGAAGCGGCGCTCCCTTTTCTGGTAATCGTAAATGGCCTGGAAGAGATGGTCGCGACGGAAGTCCGGCCACAGCACGGGTGTGACGAACAGCTCCGTATATGCGAGCTGCCACAGCAGGAAGTTGCTGATGCGCTGCTCACCCGACGTGCGAATCAGGAGGTCCGGGTCCGGTATGTCCGCTGTGAACAGCTCGCCCGCCAGCATCTGCTCGTCGATCTCGGCAGGGTGCAGCTCGCCGCGCGACACGCGCTCCGCCAGCCGCCGCGCCGCTCGCGTGATCTCAGCACGTCCGCCATACGAAATCATCAGGTTCAGCCGGAGCGTGCGCCCGCCCGCAGTATGCTGCTCGATCTCGTCGACCGCGCGGCGCGGCGCAGGTGCGAGACGTTCCAGATCGCCGAGCACGTGCACCTCCACACCCTGCCGCTTCAGCTCCTCGCGCTCCTGCCGGGCGAAGCGACGCAGCAGCTTCATCAGCGCATCGATCTCCGACGCCGGACGGCTCCAGTTTTCCTGGGAGAACGTGAACAGCGTCAGGACCTCGATGCCCGCCTCGATCGCTCCCTCGATCGTGTCACGCACCGATTTGATACCGGCGGAATGACCACGGAATCGCGGCAGGCCGCGGCCCCGTGCCCAGCGGCCGTTGCCATCCATGATGACAGCAACGTGCGCGGGCAGCCGCCCGCCCACTTTGATGGCCTGCAGCAGGTCGATCGGGGTCTTCTGACGACGCAGTACGTCGTCGGCGCTCGCTTCCAAGCTCAGACCTCCATCACCTCCTCCTCCTTGGCCTTGAGGAGGTGGTCTATTTTCGCAATGTATTCGTCCGTCAGCTTCTGGATGCGATCCGTCTCGCGGCGTGCCTCATCCTCGCTCATGTCGCCCTCGGACTGGCGGCGCTTGATGTCCTTGTTCGCTTCCTGCCTCGCGTGCCGGATACCGACACGTCCCTCTTCGGCAATCTTGTGCAGCATCTTCACCATCTCGCGGCGCCGCTCCTCGTTCAGGGCGGGAACGGGCACGCGGATGATGTTGCCGTCGTTGGCAGGGTTGAGACCGAGCTCGGAGGTCCGGATCGCCTTCTCGATCTCCTGCATCAGCCCCTTGTCCCACGGCTGCACGACGAGCATGCGCGGCTCCGGCGAGCTCACCGAAGCCACCTGGTTCAGCACCATCTTCGAGCCGTAGGCGTCCACGCGCACCGTGTCCAGCAGCGCCGGACTCGCCTTGCCCGTCCGGACCGACGAGAATTCCCGTCGCAGTGCTTCGATGGACCGCTCCATCTGTGCCTGCGCCTCACGGTACGTTGGCATTCACCCCTCCACCATCTGCCTGTTAGCAATGTCACGCGTATGCGCCCGGGAGCGCGCGCGAGTCGAAAATACGGGAAGCCTCAGCCCGAAACCAGCGTTCCGCGGGTCTCGCCCCGCAGTGCGGAGGCCACGGCCCCTCGCTCCCCGATGTTGAGCACGATGATCGGCAGCTCGTTCTCGCGGCAGAGCGATACGGCCGCGGCGTCCATCACCTTCAGGTCGCGCGTCAGCACATCGTGATACGAGAGGCGCGGAATGAACTCGGCGTCGGGGTCCTTCTCCGGATCCGCCGAATAGATGCCGTTCACCTTCGTCGCCTTGATGAGCAGGTCCGCGTGAATCTCGATCGCACGCAGCACGGCCGCCGTATCCGTCGAGAAATACGGGTTGCCGGTGCCGCCCGCAAAGATCACGACCCGGCGCTTCTCCAGATGGCGCAGCGCGCGACGACGGATGTAGGGCTCCGCGAGAGCCTCCATCCGGATGGCCGTCATCACGCGAGTCTCCACGCCCTTCCGGTCCAGCAGGTCCTGGAGCGCCAGTGCGTTGATGACGGTCGCGAGCATGCCCATGTAGTCGGCGCTCACGCGATCCATTCCCTGCTGGCTCGCCTGCGTGCCGCGCACGATGTTGCCGCCGCCGATCACGAGGCCGATGTCCACGCCCAGCTCGTGCAGCGACTGGATCTCGTCCGTCATGCGGTCGACGACGGGCGGCGAGATCCCGAATCCCTGCTCGCCCGCCAGCGCCTCACCCGACAGCTTCAGTACTACGCGCCTGTACTTCAGTTCGTCTGGACTCATGACCGGGCGATCACTCGCCCAGCTGGAAGCGCACGAAGCGCTGCACGACGACCTTCTCGCCCGTCTTCGCCGAAGCTTCCTCGATCAGCTGCCGGATCGTCTGCTTGCCGGCCGGATCCTTTACGAAGACCTGGTCCATCAGCGTCGACTCCTGGTAGAACTTGCGCAGCTTACCCTCGACGATCTTCTCCTGCATCTTCTCGGGCTTGCCCTCCTGCTTCACCTGCTCGAGGTACACCGCGCGCTCGCGCTCCACGACGTCCGCCGGAATCCCCTCCGAATCGAGCGCCAGCGGTGCCGCCGCCGCAACGTGCATCGCCAGGTCGCGCGCAAGCTGCTGGAACGTCTCGTTGCGCGACACGAAGTCGGTCTCGCACTGCACCTCGACCAGCACGCCGATCTTGCCGTTCGTGTGCACGTAGCTGCCGACCGTACCCTCGCGCGTCTCGCGGTCCGCACGCTTCGCCGCTTTCGCCGCACCGCGCGCCCGCAGGTGGTCGATCGCAGCTTCCATGTTGCCGCCCGCTTCCTCCAGTGCCTTCTTGCACTCCATCATCCCCGCGCCCGTCCGCTCGCGAAGCTCCTTCACCTGTGCCGCACTGATCGTCGTCGCCATGTACCGTCTCCCTATTGATCAGATCCGCTGGTGTCTCGTCCCGGAAATTCCCTGGCATTCGAGAACCGCTGCATTCCACATCGCTGCGTTGCTCCTCCTCGAAATAGCGCTGCTATTCCTTCGTCGTCCCGCCTTGCGCTGCGGGCGCAGCGGCCCTCTCGGTGCGCAAGGAATTTCCGGGACGGGACACCAGATCCCGTGTAACCCTAATTCACACTTGCAGAAAAGCGCCGCAGGGCTGCCGCACAGGTGCAGCGCTGCAGCGCTTTTCGAATGTCACGCCGAGCAAATGGTCCGGGCCGCACAGCCGCGCCGCGCGACCCGTGCAGCGGCTACGCCTCTTCCGTCTCCGATTCGGTCTCGTCGCCGCCCTCTGCCTCCACCTCGCCCGGAACGCGCAGGTTCGCGATGACCTCCGGACGCGGTCGACGCTTCCGGCGCGGACGGCGACGCTTGCCCTTGTCGCCCTCCTGCGCCGACGTGTCCTGCGCGAGACCACCCTCCGAAGAGTACGTGACCGCCTCGACCTCGTCGGCGCGACGGCGCGCTTCCGGCGGCAGCTCGCGACGGCCCTGCTCGATCGCGTCCCCGATCGCGCCGGCTATCAGCTGCACCGATCGGATCGCGTCGTCATT
>DATABQ010000513.1:0-3215 GCA_036259495.1 Longimicrobiales bacterium
GCCGTGCTGACTCTGGGGCTCGGGATCGGAGCCACCACGGCCATCTTCACACTGATCGATTCGATCGTGCTGCAGCCGCTGCCCTACCCGACGCCGGATCGTCTGGTGTCGATAGCGCACAGCGCGCCGAAGGTGAGCGACGGCGACTGGGGCAACTCGGTTGCAAACTACTTCTTCTACCAGGACAACAACCGCTCGCTGGAAGAGCTGGGCGCATACGCGACGACGACGTACACGCTCTCCGGCGTAGGCGACGCGGAACGTGTCACTGGTGCGCGCGTCAGTGCATCGCTGCTGCGCATCCTGGGCGCGCAGCCGCTGCACGGTCGTCTGATCAACGAGGAAGACGATACGCCGGGCGCACCCGGCACTGCGCTGCTCAGCTACGAGCTCTGGAGCAGCCGTTTCGGCAGCGATCCGTCGGTCATCGGTCGTACGGTGCAGCTCAGCTCGGTGCCGTTCGAGATTGTCGGAGTTCTGGAGCGCGGCCTTCGTCTGCCGGAGCACGACACGCGCATCTGGACGTCACTCCGGCTCGACCGCTCGCTGGAGCCCGTCAACTGGCATTACGTCGGTGCTTACGGCCACATCAGGCCAGGCACCACGGTCGAAGCGGCACGGGCGGACATCCAGCGCCTGACGGAGCGGCTGCCGCAGGAGTTCCCGAACGCGTACGGCAACGGCTTCATGGAGGGCTCCGGCTTCCGTGCATCCGTCACGCCTGTTCGCGAGCGCGTGCTCGGCAGCATCGATGGCGTGCTGTGGATGCTGTTCGGCGCGGTCGGTCTCGTGCTGTTCATCGCCTGCGCGAACGTCGGCAATCTGATGCTGGTGCGTGCGGAGGCGCGTCGCCGTGAGCTTTCGCTGCGCTCCGCACTCGGCGCTGAGCGTGCCCACCTCGCCGTGCACTACCTGACGGAGAGCCTGCTGCTCGCGCTCGTCGCGAGCGTGCTCGGCACGCTGCTCGCATTCGCGGGCGTGCAGGTGCTCGTCGCCATGGCGCCGCCGACCGTTCCTCGGCTCGAGGAGATCGCGCTCGGCTGGCGCTCGCTCGGCTTCGCTGCCGGGCTCGCAGTGCTCACCGGCGTCATCTTCGGCCTCGTCCCTCTGCTGCGCTCGAGCACTGATTTCCGCGAGCTGCGCGAGGGAGGCCGCAGCTCCACGCCATCGCGTCAGCGACAGCTCGTGCGCAGCACGCTGGTCGTCGGACAGGTCGGCATGGCGCTGGTGCTCCTTGCCGCGGGCGCGCTGATGCTCCAGAGCCTGATCAACCTGCACAACGTGCGCTCCGGTTTCGATCCGGAGAACGTGCTGACGTTCCAGGCGTTCACGCCGCGATCCCGCTACGATGATGACGCGATCGTCCGGTTCCAGCGCGAGCTGACGGAACGCATTCGTGCGATTCCCGGCGTAACACAGGTCGGCGGCACGACGCGCGTGCCGCTCACTTCGATCGGACTCAACTGTTCGCACACCGTAGCCGAGGACCGCCCGCTGCCACGGGGCGAGGCCTGTCTGCCGACGGTGCATGTGCTGCCCGGATACTTCGAGTCGATGGGGATCGACATCATGCGCGGCCGCTCGTTCACGTGGCAGGACGTCGATACACGCGCAGGCGTTGCCGTGATCAGCAGCGCGCTCGCGGAGCGGCTGTGGCCGGACGAGGATCCGATCGGCAAGGGCATCATCTCGTATCAGGATGGCCCGCCGTGGTACCGCATCGTCGGTGTCGCGGGCGACGTGCGTAGCGAGGGGCTGAGCGCTCCGCCCGTCGAGGCCATTTACTATCACACGCTGGCGATGGAGGGAGCGTACGTGACCGGACATCCGTTCCCGGAGATCACGTACACGTTGAAGACGGCCGGTGTCGACGCGGCATCGCTCGTGCCCACCGTACGGCAGATCGTGCGTAACATGGACCAGAACGTGCCGCTCGCCGCGGCGCAGACGATGACGAACGTCGTCGCGCAATCGGAGCAGATGGCACGCACATCGTTCCTGATGATGCTGCTCGGCATCGCCGCCGTCATGGCGCTGTTCCTGAGCGCCGTCGGTTTGTACGGTGTGATCGCCTACCTCGTCGGCCGGCGCCATTCGGAGATCGGCGTGCGCATGGCGCTCGGCGCGCGCGTCAGTCAGGTCGTGCGGCTGATCATGATGCAGTCCATCGCACTCGCGGGCGCAGGGATCGTGATCGGCGTAATCGCCGCACTCCTCACGACGCAGGCGCTCGAGTCGTTGCTGTTCGAGGTGCAGCCCGGAGATGCACGGATCCTGCTGCTCGTTAGTGCGCTGCTGCTGGTCGTGGCGATCGTCGCGAGCGTCGTCCCGGCACGGCGCGCCGCGCGCACCGATCCGTCGGAGGCGCTGCGCGCGGATTGATGGCGGCGATCGCCCGGCGATGGAACCGATCCGCCCCCGTCCGGAGTATTGCATGTGGATACATCGGAGCGGCGGAGCCTCACGGTGCGTCGCAGGAAAGGGGCGAAGATGAGAAGGACACTGACGGCGCTCGCACTTGCGGGCACACTTGGCATGGGCATTGGGGCGGGTCAGTCGCTGGTCGGCGGCGAACCTGCTCTCGGCGGCACGACACCGGCATGGGCTGACGGCGCGCTTACGCCGGAAGAGACGGTCATAGAGATCACGCGCCGCGTTTCACCCGCGGTGGTGAGCATCTCATCCCGCGCCGGCTCGGGATCCGGCGTCATCATCCGCGAGGATGGCGTCATCCTCACGAACGCGCACGTCGTCGGCAACATGCCCCGGGTGATCGTAGGCATGGCCAATGGCGATTCGATCATCGGCGAGGTGCTCGGCCGCGCGCCCGACATCGATCTTGCGGTGGTGCGTGTGGATGCCGACAACCTGCCGGCGGCACCGCTCGGCGATTCCGATCAGCTGCAGGTCGGGCAGGCCGCGATCGCGATCGGCAATCCCGTCGGTTTCGAGCGTTCGGTAACCACCGGCGTCATCTCTGCACTGAACCGCTTCGTCGATGTACGTCTGGACGAGCTGATCCAGACGGATGCGGCGATCAATCCCGGCAACTCCGGTGGCGCACTGGTGAATACAAGCGGTGAGTTGATCGGTATCAACACCGCGATCCTGGCGGGCGGTGGTGGCGGCAATCAAGGTATCGGTTTCGCCATTCCGGTCGGCATGGCTCGCGAGGTAATGGATCAGCTTGTCAAGACGGGCAAGGTGGTTCGCGG
>DATABQ010000514.1:0-1780 GCA_036259495.1 Longimicrobiales bacterium
CACGATTCCATGCGCCAGGTGGCCGACCGTGGAGTAGTGCTGCGGAGCCGAGCGCCACCGGGCCATCAGCTCCCGCACCTCGCGCACGCTCTCGTAACGCACCGTCACGATGTAGTGCGATCCCATGAAGCAGTGCAGCTCGTAGAAGGCCGGACGGTTCCGCTCGGGGTTGATGCGCGCTGCATACAGCACCAGGAAGAAATAGCCGGGGTATCGCTCGAGCTTCGGATTCTGCTTCCCGAACAGGCAATCCTCGACTGCGAGCGGGTGAAACCCGAGATCTTTCCTGAGCAGCACGCCGTCCTCTTCCGTGGGACGCACGATGTCGATCCAGACGATACCCTGCTGCCGCACGTCCGCCGGCACCGCCTCCGCCGCTGCGACTGTCTCTCCGCCTGCACTCTCGGCACCTGCACTCTCGGCACCTGCACTCTCGGCACCTGCGCTCTCGGCACCTGCACTCTCGGCACCTGCGCTCTCGGCGGGCCGCGCGGCCGGCGCGGCGGCGCTCCCGCGTCGAATCCGCGCCACGGCTTCGGCAAGCGACAGCGGCCTGACGCCGTCCGGGCCGGACGCGATCGCGCGGTGGCGGATGCCCGGCTCGCCGCGGTCCTGCTCCCCGTTCGTGGATGTCTCTTTTGACAGCAGGAGCTCCATTCCCTCGCCGGTTGCCGGCAATGTCGGTGCAGGAGCCAAGATGCCCGGCGCCGCTGCGGCTGCGCAAGGCACGCTCCCCCGCCATCGCACCCGCGCCGTGTGTGCGGTTCTTGCACGTTGTCAACACGACGAAGTGATGATTCGAGAGGAGGAGTACGCATGCCGTCCGCGCGTGACACCGCCGCAAAAGCACCCAAGCCCCGCAGGAAATCCTCGGGTGAGCCGCTCGCCGAGTACCGCCGCAAGCGCGATTTCGAGCGGACACGCGAGCCCGCCGGCGGGGGCACACGCAAGGGCCGCCGTGGACTCGAATTCGTCATTCAGAAGCATGCCGCATCGCACCTCCATTACGACCTCCGGCTCGAGCTCGACGGGACCATGAAGAGCTGGGCCGTTCCGAAGGGGCCATCGCTGGATCCGTCGGTGAAGCGGCTCGCGATGCAGGTGGAGGATCATCCGATCGAGTACAACACGTTCGAGGGCACGATTCCCCAGGGCGAGTACGGCGGCGGTACGGTGATGCTCTGGGACCGCGGCACCTACACGCCCGATGAGCCGAAAAAGGGCGAGGACGCCACGAGCGCGGTACGCCGCGGGCTGAAGAGCGGCAAACTGAGCTTCACGTTCAATGGGGAGCGACTGCGCGGCTCGTTCGCGCTCGTTCGCACGGATGGCGGCGAAAAGCCCAAATGGCTGCTGATCAAGCATCGCGACGACGATGCGAACGGCGCGTCCGAGATTACGGACGAGGTTCAAACATCCGTTGCGAGCGGACGCACGATGGAGGAGATCACCGCCGAAAACGATCGCGTGTGGCGATCGAACCGCGGGGGCGCCGAGGGCGGCGAGGAGAAAGGCGGGACTGCCTCGAATTCGGGTGCAGCGATGATTGCACCCATGCGGCCGAAGCCGGCGCGCACCCTGCCGAAGGAAGACGAATGGACCTACGAACCGTGGCGCGGCGGCGAGCGCGTCCTCGCCTACGTCACGGGTGAGACGGCCGTTCTCATGGACGAGCACGGGAAGGATGTGACCCGCAGGCACCGGGACATCGCCGAAGAGCTCGTCTCACTCGCTGGCCGCGTCGGCCGGCCATTCGTGCTGGACGGCGAGATCGCAGCCG
>DATABQ010000515.1:0-2788 GCA_036259495.1 Longimicrobiales bacterium
GGCTCATTCCGGCATGGCGCGGTCCCGGCGGCAAATGGGTCCCGCACCTGGCGCGCCGATGCGCTGTTCAGACAGGCCATTCTGCAGAATGGGTTCCAGGTCCGACGGCGTTCAGGCAGTGCGCCCCCGGCTTGCAGCGGCACGCACCCCACGGCCGATCGCTGCCTGCCGGCGGCTCGGGCGCGCCATCATCCAGCAACGGAACGGTGAGATCCGCGAGCAACGAGATGAACTCCGGCGCGGCGTGGTGAATCGGGACGCGATGAAACCCCAGGCCGCGCGCATCGGCAACTGACTTCAGCTCGTGGTCGAGCTCTCCGAGCGTCTCCGACTGCTCGTGCATGAAGCTGACCGGATCCACGACAATATGCTCTGCGTCGATCTCCGCAACGACACGCTCGACGTCCGGCTGCGTCCATTCGATCGGCCGGTTCGTGTGGTTCTGATAACCGATCGCGTAATCGGCGGCACCCACGGCACTCGCCACGGCAGCGCAGAACTCGCGCACATACACGTCGTAGCGGCTGCCCTGTTCGATGTACTTCATGGGTGTTCCGTGCGCCGAGAATACCAGCTTCGTGCGCGCATCGTCGAGCGAGAGTCCGGCGTCCGCGACGACAGCGCGGATAGCGGCGGCGCGGAACGCCAGGTAGGCGGGATGGCGGTGCCATCCCGAGATCTGGCGGACGGGAACGGACCACAGCTGTGTCCGGAGATCAGACTCGACGCGTTGCAGCGCCGCGACCGTCGTCGATGGGCCGCAGAGCGGATAGATCGGCAGCGCTACGATTTGCCGCACACCCGCGGCGCGTGCGCGTCGAATCGCGTCAATGATGAACGGTTCCGTGAACTGCATGGCAACGATGCAGACCACATCGTGCCCGCGGCTCGTCAGCTCTGCCTCTAGCAGCGACGCCTGCTCGCGCGCCTGAGCCCGCAGCGGTGACCCGCCGATCCGACGGTACTCCTCGATCAGACCGGGCGCGCGTGCGGCTGCAAGTTTCCGCGCGCGCTCACTCGGAGCACCAGCGCTCCGGCCTTCGAGCGCATCGTTCATGCTGAAGATGCGTTCCAGGAACGTGACGACCTCTTCGAGCACGGGCTGCTCCGGCTCGCCGAAATTCAACAGCAGTACTGCAGACTTCATAGGCCTCGTGGAACGACGGCGAGTGCATTCGCCGTGCTCCGATCACCGCCCGCGATTGCCACGGAACCACTCGACGATGTCGCCACGCCGGCTCGGGTCATCGAGGCCGGGCTCACGCATCAGCGCCTCGATCTCCTCGATCTCGCGCGGGGCCGCTGCCGAGACACGCTCGACACCGTTCTCGTCGAAGATGAACACGTCCTCGATGCGAACGCCGATGTTGCGATACCGATCGAGTGCCGGTTGCAGCCTCTCGATCATCGCACGATTCGCAGGTGTGTCCGGCAGGTAGTCGAACGCGTCGGCGCGGATGTAGAGTCCCGGCTCGATCGTCACTGCGCTGCCCGGACCGAACGCGCCCTGCGTCTGCGATATGTCGGGGTCGTGAACGGCCAGACCGACGCCGTGCCCGAGTCCGTGCATGTAGAACAGCCGGAGCTGCGGTGCAGTCCGACCGGGCGCCGGCTCGTACGTCGCGTCGGGGCTGTCGATCAGGCCAAGCCGGGTCAGGCCGCCGGCAAGCTCCGCGTTCGCTGCCTCCGTCAGGTCGCGCCAGGTGGCGCCACGACGAATCTGCTCCGCTGCCGCCTTCTGCGCTGCAAGCACGATCTCATAGACCGCGCGCTGCTCCGGCGCGAACGTCCCGTCCACCGGAAAAGTGCGCGTAACATCCGCCGCGTAGCCGCCGTACGATGCGGCTGCATCGATCAGCAGCACGTCGTCCGCTTCCATGAAGCGGTTCGACGCCTGGTAGTGCAGCGTCGTGGAGTTGGGTCCCGAGCCGACGATCGAGCCGTACGCGGGCCCCTCCGCGCCGTATCGCCTGAACATGTATTCCATCAGGGCCCGGATTTCGAACTCGTTCATGCCCGGTTCCGTGCTCCGCATCGCCTCACGGTGCGCGAGTGCCGAGATGTAGACTGCACGACGGATGCGATCCATCTCCGCCGGCGACTTCACGGCGCGCTGATTCCGAATCAGACTCTGTACGGTGTTGATCGTCAGGTCCGGGTGCGTCTCGCGGATGCGTCCGAGGATCTGCTGCGCATGCGTGTGATCCGCCGTGAGAGAAATCTGGATCGGCGGCGCAATCGTCGTATGAAGAACATCCGTGACGCGCACGAGCGAATCCAGCACCGTCCCGAAGCGGCGTGCAGACTGTGCCGGTATTCCGGTCAGCGCCTCTGCGCCCTCCGGACCCAGTCGCGCACCTTCCCAGACCTCACGCGCCGGATCCCGGTCCAGCACGAAGAGGTGCTCCTGCACGTTGCCATCGCGATTCACAGCGATGTACGCCGCACCCGGCTCCATGATGCCGGTCAGGTATCTGAAATCGGCGAGCTGCGCGAACGGCAGATAATCCGCGGCGGGGGAGGGCGCACCGAACACGACGAGCACGCCAGGACCGACGCTGTCGAGGAGCACGCTTCGGCGGGCGGCGTACTCCTGCGGCGATATCGGGACAGCGGGCGGCAGCGCAGGCAGCACTACATTCGCGGGCCCGCCGGCGGGAGCCGTCCCGGCCGGCTGCGGCGCCGTGGCACAGGCGGCGAGCGTGACGATCAGAAGCGGCGTGAGGATGCGCATGATCTCTCCGGTCACAACGACGACCCGCCGGCGCTCTGCCGCGGGTTAAGAAGC
>DATABQ010000516.1:0-8314 GCA_036259495.1 Longimicrobiales bacterium
CCCCTCTCCCAGACCCCCTCTCGTGCTCACACCCCGATGAATCGCAGGTACCATCGAATGATATCGCCGCCCCATACGTGTGCGATCGATGCACCGAGGGCGAGGAACGTACCGAGCGGGAGGTAGCTTCCCATCACCGTGAGCCGGCCGCGGAGCCATGTCAGCGGCACACCGATCAGCAGTCCGAGCACCGACCCGAGCATCAGTGTGAGCAGCATGCCGGGAGCGCCTAGGAACGCGCCGACGAACACCATCATGTGGATGTCGCCGACTCCGAGCGCGGGTTTACCCAGCGCCTTCTCCGCGGCGAACTTGACGCCCCAGAGCAGCACGTAGCCGAGGCCGGCGGCGAGCAGTGCGTGCAGCAACGTGACACCTCCGGTGAGCGGTGCCAGCGCGAGCCCCGCGGCGGCGCCGATGAGTGTAAACTGATCCGGGATGACCATCTCACGCGCGTCCGTCATTGCGATCCCGAGCAGAATCGTCAGGAAGAGCGCGGAATGGATCGCCGCGAAAGAAGGGCCGAAGCGGACGGCGGCAGCGACCCAGATGAGTGCCGTGGCGAGCTCGATCAGCGGATACTGCGCAGAGACGCCTGCACCGCAGTAGCGGCAGCGGCCGCGCAGAAAGATCCAGCCGAAGATCGGGATGTTGTCGCTCCACCCGAGCTCGTGCTCGCATGAGGGGCAGCGCGACGGCGGGCTGATCACCGACTGCTCCGCCGGCCAGCGGTAGATGCATACGTTGAGGAAGGATCCCATTGCCGCGCCGACCATGCCGGAGAACAGCCACAGCATCCAGTCCGGACTTTCAGTCACGAAGACCTCGATAACAGATACATGAGGATGCCGGCCGCGACGCCGACATTGAGCGAATCGGCAGCACCGCCGATCGGCACGGACACGAGCTCGTCGCATGCAGCTCGAACGGTATCGCTCAGACCGGCGCCTTCATTGCCGAGCGCGAGCGCAACCGGTCCGGCGCGCACTGCCTCTTCCACCGCCATTCCATTCATGTCGGCACCGAGCAGCCTCACGGCATGATGGCGCAGATGCATCAGAAGCGGGTCCAGCTGCGTTTCAATGATCGGGATGCGCAGGGATGAGCCCGCAGCCGATCTGACCGCCTTGGGATTCCATGGGTCGACCGTGCCGGGAAGCGCAACGATCGTCGCGGCGCCGAATGCGTCGGCGCTCCGCACGATCGTGCCGAAGTTACCGGGGTCCTGAACGGCGTCGAGCACGATGATCAGGGAGCGATCATCCACAGCGACATCATCGAGCGCCAGACGCGGGATGGACGCCACGACGAGCACACCCTGTGTTGTTTCGGTTGTCGCGAGCTGCGCCAGCTCCGATTCGGTGACCTCGACTGTAGCGACCGCCTCACGCAGACGTGCCAACAGCGCCTGCCCCCGCGGTGTGTCCTCCAGCGAGGGCGAAAGCAGCGCCAGGCGCGGGACAACGGGCGATGCGATCAGGTCCTCCACCTGACGAATGCCCTCGACGAGAAACTCACCGCTTTCTTCCCGCCCCTTGCGGCGGTGGAGCGCCCGGAGACGTGAGGCCTGGGCCCGGCTCAGCATGGAATCACGACTGGAACGGCCTTTGCTCCCATGGACTTGCACGATTCTTCAGGACGGGCGCTGTGCATGCGCCGAGCCGCGCGTGGTGCGCGGCGTCCAACGATACAGAGCCAGGAGCACAAACGCCGATGATTCGCCTCAAGCAGTGGTTCCGGAGACCCGTCATGCTGGCGCTGGTCGCCAGCAGCACGGCGGCTGTCGGCGCCTGCGGGATATCGCGCCAGCAGGAAGTCCAGATGGGTCAGCAGTATGCGGCCGAGATCAATCAGCAGCTGCCGATGGTCAACGACGCATCCATCAACAGGTACATCAACAACCTGGGCCGGTCGATCGCTCAGCAGGGCAACCGGCAGTACAACTACAACTTCTATGTGGTCAACGCAGAGCAGATCAACGCGTTTGCAGTGCCCGGCGGTCATGTATACGTGAACCGCGGGCTGATCGAGCGCACGCGCAACATGGCGGAGCTCGCTGGCGTGATCGCGCACGAGATTGCCCATGTAGAGCACCGTCACGGTGTCGAGCAGATGGAGCAGATGCAGGCGGCCAACATCGGGCTCTCGCTCGGGTACGTGCTTCTCGGCCGCGCGCCCAGCGGTGTGGAGGAAGCCGTGATCGGAGTCGGCGGCACGGCGTACTTCGCCAGTCACAGCCGCGGCGCCGAAAACGAGGCCGACGCCACGGCGGTATCCCTGCTCGCGAACAGCAACATCGATCCGAACGGCCTGACGTCGTTCTTCAACGTGCTGCTCTCCGATCAGGAGCGTAGACCGAGTGCAGTCGAGCAGTGGTTCTCGACGCACCCGCTCACACGCGACCGCATCGACAACACGCAGTCGTACATCAATCGCCTGTCGCCCGCGCAGCGGAGCGGGCGCACGACGGACGCCGGGTACGATGCGATGAAGAGTCGCCTGCGCAGCTATCGCCCCGCCGCGAGCTGACGCAGTAAGGCGAGCTGGCACGCGAGCTGACGCATGCACGTGAGCTGAAGCGTTCGCCAGCGCCGCGGTGACACGAGCCGGTGTGGAGCCCCTTCCACGCCGGCTCGTTTGCTGTACGTTACGCGCATGGACAAACAGCACGGCAGCACAACGGCCCTGACGATCGCCGGCAGCGACAGCGGCGGCGGCGCGGGAATACAGGCGGACCTCAAGACCTTCCATGCGTTCGGCGTGTTCGGCACGAGCGCGATCACGGCAATCACGGTGCAGAACACCCGCGGTGTGAGCGGCGTGCATCCGGTGCCGCTGGACATCGTGACGGCGCAGATCACTGCGGTGGCAGACGACCTGCCTCCGGCCGCATGCAAGACGGGGATGCTCGCGACGCGCGAGCTCGTTAGCGCTGTTGCCGCATCGATCCGTTCGCACCGTCTGCCGAACTACGTGCTCGATCCCGTTATGGTCGCGACGAGCGGTGACCGGCTGCTGGAAGAGGACGCGCAGAACGCGGTGCTGGATGAGCTGGTGCCGCTCTGCGCGCTCGTGACGCCGAACCTGGATGAAGCTGCGATTCTCGCCGGGTTCGCCGTGAAGACGGTCGATGACATGCATCGTGCGGCGCGCAGGCTGATCGCTGCGGGCGCGCGCGCTGCGCTGGTGAAAGGCGGTCACCTGCGCTCGGACGAGCTCGTCGATGTCCTCTACGACGGCACGTCCGGGCGCGAGTTCCGGTGGCCGCGGATCGCCACCCGGAACACGCATGGCACCGGCTGCACGCTGTCGGCGGCCATCACTGCCCTGCTCGCGCGCGGTGCAAGTCTCGACACTGCGGTCGAGCAGGCACTCGACTTCGTGCATCGCGCTATTGCGCAGGCGCCGAATCTCGGGGCTGGGAGCGGACCGCTGAATCACTTTGTGCCGGTGCACTCCGAGCGTCAGTGACCCACCAGTCCTGAATCGATACGAGATTGCCGCGATCGTCCATCTCCACGCCCTGCAGCCGATCGCTCATCAGGACCAGGTCCGGATAGTAGTACAGGAAGGACCAGGGCTGCTCGTCGCGCAGGATCCGCTGGATCTCCGCATAGAGCGGCTTCGCTTCCTCCATGCTTTGCGCCAGCCGCGCTCGGTCGATCAGTGAGCCCACGCGCGGGTTCGAGTAGGACGAGATCTGGTTCGGTGTCCCAAGTGCGCCGCTATGGAATGTGTCGTACAGGTTGATCCGGAAGTCGGTCTGGACGCCGAGCAGGATGGCTTCGAACCGCCGCTCGGGGCTGGTGAAGTCCTCGATCATCGTGCCCCAGTCCGTCGAGCGCGTATCGACCTGCACTCCGATGCGCGCGAGGTCCGCTCGGATCAGCTCGGCCATGTCGCGGTTCGTGACGCTGCCGGCCGGAATCTTCAGCTCGATCTCGAACGGCTCACCACCGGGAAGCTCGAGCGTGCCGTCACCGTTGCGGTCCTCGATGCCTGCCGCTGAGAGCAGCGCACGCGCACTGTCGGGCGCATAGGGGAGCGGCTCGATAGACGCATCATACGCCCAGTGGGATGGACCGATCGGACCGACCGCCTGCGCGCCGAAGCCCGCGCGCAGGACGTCGATGATCTGCTGCCGGTTGATGGCCAGTCCCAGCGCCAGCCGCACCTGCGGATCATCGAGCGGCGGGACCCGACCGTTCCAGATCGCGCTCGCGTACTGCCTGCTGTTCTTGTTGAGACCGCGGAAGCCCGGCATGTCGCGCGTGGCGACGAACTGTTCCGCAATCGGCGTCAGCACGATGTCGGCGCCACCCGTGCGCAGCTCCGTGATCTGCGCGTTGCCGTCCGGGATCGGCCGCCAGACGACCCGGTCCAGATACGGCCGCCCGCCGAGCGCCTCCGGAAACTCCGGATTGGCCTCGAAGATCCACCGATCGTTCTGGCGATACTCCACGAATCGGAACGGCCCGTTGCCGACGGGAGCCCTGTTGAAGGACGCCTGCAGCATGCGCGATGAGGGGATCGAATCGAGCAGATGGGCCGGTGCAATCGGAGCGAACGCCCAGCCGGCCAGCGGGTCCATGTGCGGCTCGAAACTGAATCGGACGGTGAACGAATCCGTCGCTTCCACGTCCGTCCACAGCTGGAAATATTCGGGATTCGGGAAAATGGTTTCGGGGTCCTTGATCCGCTCGTACGTGAAAACCACGTCCCGCGCTGTCGTCGGCATGCCGTCGTGCCAGCGCACATCCCGGCGAAGGTGGAACACGACGCCGGTGTCGCCGAGCATCTCCCAGCTCTCGGCCAGAGCCGGCTCGAAGGAGAGGTCTTTCGCATGCCGCACGAGCGGCACGAACAGCATGAACCGGTTGACCTCCTGCGAGTACTTCTCTCCCGCGACGAGCGGATTCAGGTCCGTCAGGTCGGAGTTGTTCGCGATCACGACCGTTCCGCCGTATTGCGCTTCAGTCGCGGCTTCATCAGTCGTCTCGCTGTCGCCGCCGCACGCACCCAGGGCGAGCAGCAGAATCCACGGGCGGCTCAGGCTTCGTAACGCAGACATTCACCAGCTCCGGTGCAAAGATGTCGGGGAGGACCGTACCAATCTCAGGTGTGCAGACCGCCGAATCAAGCGTTGTCGATGTCCATTTCCCGGATCACACCCCGAATCAGCGCCGTGAAGCGGCCGCGTGCCTCCGTGCCCGCCGCGACTACTTCCTCGTGCGAGAGCGGGTTTGCACTGATGCCGGCCGCCAGATTCGTGATCAGCGAGATGCCCAGAACAGGTACATTGCGCGCCCGCGCGACGATGACTTCCGGGACCGTGCTCATCCCGATCGCGTCAGCCCCGAGCCGCTCCAGCATTCGGATCTCGGCCGGAGTCTCGTAGCTCGGGCCGGGTACCGCCGCGTACACGCCGCTCACGAGCCGTATCGACTGACGGGCTGCCACGGCGCGCGCGATCCCGCGCAGCCGCGCATTGTACGCCTCCGTCATGTCCGGAAACCGTGTCTCGCCCTCCAGGACGGAGCCGGTGAGCGGACTGCGTGCAGTGAAGTTGATGTGGTCGTCGATCAGCATCAGGTCGCCCGCGACGAATGAACGGTTGATCCCGCCCGCCGCATTCGTAACGATGAGCGTGCTTGCTCCGAGCGACATCATCATGCGCGCCGGCAGCGCCACCGCCGCGGCATCGTGGCCTTCGTACATGTGGAAGCGCCCCTGCAACACCGCGCACGTCACGCCTTCCAGATTCCCGATGACCAGCCGGCCCGCATGACCGGCGATAGCGGCGGCGGGGAAACCGGGAATGTCGGCGAACGAAATCGCGACCCCATCCGTGATCTCGTCGGCAAGCGCACCCAGCCCGGAGCCGAGGATCAATGAGACGGCCGGCCTGCGCGAATCGCGCGCACGCACTTTCTCGACAGCCTGGTCCAGCATGCGCTGCATCACACCAGTATCCCTGCAATGGTTGCCGTCATGAACGCAGCGAGCGAGCCCGCGATCATCGCGCGCAGCCCAATGCGTGCCAGATCACTCCTGCGCGATGGCGCGATGCCGCCGATGCCACCGATCTGGATCGCGATGGAGCTGAAGTTCGCGAATCCGCACAGGGCGTAGGTAGCGATCACGATCGAGCGCGGCGAGAGCGCCGTGTCGCCCGACAGCATCGCACTGAGCTGGAGGTACGCGACGAATTCGTTCACCGCCGTCTTGATGCCGATGAGCGAGCCGACCTCAGGCGCATCGGCCCACGGAACGCCCATCAGCCACGCGAGCGGCGCAAGCACCCACCCGAGTATCGAATCGAGACTGAGCGGCTGAGTCGCCGCAAGCCAGCCGATGTTCTGGAAGAAGTCCGTGATCGTGGTGACGTCGCCGATCCAGCCGATCAGTGCGTTCAGCAGTGCGATCAGCGCAATGAACGCGAGCAGCATCGCACCCACGTTCATCGCCAGGTGAAGACCCTCGCCCGCACCGCGAGCCGCAGCATCGATCACGTTCGAGTCGATCTTCTCGACATCGACCTTGAGCGTGCCGCGCGTTACAGGCTCTTCCGTCTCCGGATAGATGATCTTTGCGAACACGAGTGCAGCCGGCGCCGACATCACGGACGCAGCCATCAGGTGCCCGGCGATGTCAGGGAAGTAGAAGATCAGCATGCCGACGAACGCCGCCATTACACCGCCCGCGACCGTCGCGAAGCCTCCCGTCATCACGGCCATCAGCTCCGACATCGTCATCCCGGCGACGTAGGGCTTGATCAGCAGCGGCGCCTCCGTCTGACCCAGGAAGATGTTGCCCGCAGCGGACAGCGTCTCTGCGCCGGACGTCTTCATCGTCCGCATCATCACCCAGGCCATGCCCTTCACCACTGCCTGCATGATGCCGAGGTAGTAGAGCATCGTCATGAGCGACGAGAAGAACACGATGGTTGGGAGCACGTTGAACGCAAAGAATGCCCCCGTGTTGGCGACCATGCCGACCGTCGGCGTAAACGGGCCGCTTCCCGGCTCGCCCGCACCGACCGGCACGTTGTTCACTACCAGGTTGCCGAACAGGAACCGCGCGCCCGCCTCAGTGAAGCCGAGCAGTGATACGATCACCGTATTGATCCACGTGAAGAACGCCTCGCCTGCCGGCGTCTTCAGGATCAGCAGCGCGAAGACGATCTGAAGACCGAGCCCCCACACGACCACGCGCCACGGGATCATCGCCCGGTTCACGGACAGGAGCCAGCCGATGAACAGCAGCGTGATCATTCCGAGGACCGAGACGAGCCGCTGATGGATCGGCGTCTCGATCTCGGCGATGCGACGCACGGACATGCCGTCCTCGGCCTCAGCAGCCGCTGCGGCCGCATCAGGATCGATCGGCGTTTCCGCACCGCCGACCCCGCTCGCTGGTGGGCCCGACGGCGGGACGGCGGCAGAGTCCGTCGCCTGTCGCTGACTCGGGGACATGACCGCCGAGTCCTGATCCGCTCGTGCATCGCCGGCGGCGTTCTGCGGACCCGCCGACGCGACAGGTGAATCCGGCGGCTGCTGCGCTGCCGACGTCGGTCCATCACTGGCCGACGTGCGCGTCGCGTAGATACCGGAGAACAGGAGCGCGCCCGCACACAGCCAGAGCACGACGAGGCCCGAACGGATGGACAGCTTCATCCCGTGACCGCCCGAAGTCGGAGGTGAATTACGCAGTACAATCGCGCGGACCCGGTCAGCCGACGCCGCCGGCCTGCACGCGATGCTGACGGGCCGCTACCATCGCCCGGTTCTCGAACAGCTTGACCAGCAGCGCACCCGCGACAAAACCGCCTACGTGCGCCCACACCGCCACACCCCCCGTCGCCATCGGGTCCAGGTACCCCGACAGCACTTGCAGACCGAACCACAGGATCAGCACGAACCACGCGGGCACCGGTATGATGCGCAGGATGATGACGAAGACAAAGAGCGTCTCGATCCTTATGCGCGGGTAGAGCAGCAGGTATGCTCCCATGACCCCGCTGATCGCACCGGACGCACCCACCATAGGCACCGGCGAACCCGGCGCTACGAAGATATGTGCCCCCGCAGCCGCTACCCCCGTGATCAGATAGAACACGGCGAACCGCACGCGCCCCATCGAATCCTCGACATTGTTCCCGAACAGCCACAGGAACCACATGTTGCCGATGATGTGGCCCCAGCTGCCGTGCAGGAACATCGAGGTGAAGACATTCTCGGGCGAGCGCCCGGGATCCACCAAGCAGGCGAGGCCTTCGCCCATGGCGAACCCGTCGCCGGGCCGCGCGTTCAGC
>DATABQ010000517.1:0-3453 GCA_036259495.1 Longimicrobiales bacterium
GGACGGCGCCATGCCGGAATGAGCCATTTTGCAGAATGGGTTCCAGGTCCGGTGGCGCCTGGGCACTCACCCGTCGGCCAGTAACGCCGCGATTCGACGCGATCCAGCCATCCGGCCGGGAATCCCCGGGCGCGACATCCAGTTCGCGTGGATGTGAATACCGCGAGGCAGCTCGAGCTGCTGAACTGCCGACCAGGACCGGTCCCACGCCGGCATTCTCTCCTGCTCCACACAAAGCACAGTCGCGTCGTAGCCCGTTGCGAGACGAAACTCCGTCACGGCAATCTGCCCCGCGCGAGTCGGGGTCTCCTGCGCGATCCATGGATTCCGTGCACCGCCGAGATACGCGGTGTATACGCCGTCGCGCCCGAACAGCGAATCGTTCCAGGTGACGCCGCGTGTGACGAGCGGCTCCGCCAGCGAAACCTGGTAACCGAGGCCGCGCAGGTCCGTTTCCGCGTGGAGGTGCACGACGGTGAGCGGATTGTAGTTCAGCGTGCGAACGCGCGCGGCGGACGCGGGTGCGATGTGCTCGAGCAGCGAAGCAGCGGCAGGTGCGGGCGTCGTGATCACGACATCGCGCGCTTCGATGCGATCGCCACCATCCGTGATGACGGCATATCCCTCATCGGTTCGCTCCAGTGCCTGCACAGCAGTTTGGAGCCGGATGTGTGACGCGTGGCGATCGTGCAGTGCTCGCGGCAGCGTCTCCATGCCATCGCTGAACGAGCATGCGTCCGGCGGTGCGACCGTGCCGCCGCGCCGGATCAGGGGAAGCAGCATACTCCGACCGACATTGAACTCACGCAGTACATGAGCGAGCGAGAGGCCCACGACCATGTCATGCGGCTCGGATGCGTAGAGCCCGCCGTACAGCGGCCCGGCCAGAGTCTCGTAGGCCTCGCGGCCGAGTTTGCGCGTGAACAGGGCTTCGACGGACTCGTCGTTCCTGGCACGTGAGCTGAGCGGTTCCAGCAGCAGTCGCAGCTTGCCGCGGAGCGACATGATGTCAGTGCGGAGGAAGGCCGCAGGCGAGAACGGCACCGGGCGCAGCTGCCCGCGGGCAAAAACGAACAGCGGGAGTCCGGGCGGCGCGGTGATCAGCTGGTCGCGGAGGCCGAGCTCATCGATCAGCGACGCGATCTCGCGCGTGAGGCGGGTGCGCTGCGGGCCCCACTCGAGAAGGCGGCCCTGAACGCGGCCGCTGCGCATCACACCGCCGACCCGGTCGGACGACTCCAGCAGCACGTACTCGCGGCCGCTGAGCGCGAGGTGGTGAGCCAGTGAGAGGCCGCTGATCCCGCCGCCGATGATGACGATCATGCGGCGCGCTGGCGCCTCAGACCTCGGCGGGGCGGTCGATCTTCGGAACGGCGGCGCTCATGCGTGCTTCGATCTCCTCCGGCGGTCTCATGCGGCCGATGTCCAGCTCGTAATCGGGAGTCGGCCGGTCGTGGAGCTTTGCAATGAGCTCACGGGCTTCGCGTGCCGACAAGCCGTGGCCGCCGAGTGAATCCATGTCGAGAGATGCGGCGTCGCGCGCTCGGATGCCGTCGTCACCGGCGGCCAGCAGCGAGCGCACTGCCGCGAGCTCGCCGCGACTGAAGTGCGCGCCCGCGACATCGTAGTCGATCCAGGCTTCGTACGAGAGCGGGGCGACACGCTTGACCATGCCGGCCATCACTTCCGCGAACGCGCGGATCTCGAGCTGTGCATGGGGATCGACACGGAGCGTCAGGAAATGCAGCAGGTTGTGGAGGTCGATCTTCCAGTACCATTGCGTATAGGTGGACAGCGGCAGCTCGATGCGCGCAATCTCCCTTGCGACATCCTCGCCTACCATCCACCCGTACGTCTCGGCCGCGTCGGCGCGCATCCGCTCCCAGCGCGAAGTCGCTTCGCTGTAGAGTGCAGCGCCCGCGGACTCCGCCGAGCGGCCCTGGTTGTTCTGTCTGCTCTGAAGCGCGAAGTCGTCCGGCTGCGGCGTGTAGAACAGCAGCGGCATGAGCGAATAGCGGCCGCTGTATTCGTTGACATTGGCCGTCCGGTGCCGGATCCACTGTCGTGCGACGAACATCGGCATCGCACAGTGGAACTTGAGCTCGACCATCTCGCTCGGCGTCGTGTGCCGGTGACGCCTGAGGTAGCGGATGAGCCCGCGCGTCTGACTCGCGCGCCGCGTGCCATATCCGTAGCTGACCCGCGCCGCGCGCTCGATGCTGTCATCAGTGCCCATGTAATCGACCAGCGACACGAAACCATGGTCGAGAACAGGGAAGTACTGCCCGAGGATCTCCTCGGCGGCGGGATTGGTCGGTCGCTTCGTTTCCATTGCTCCACTCCACGGACGGTCCTCCAGCGGACCGTGCTGCAAATAGAATCTGCGAGCGCACGGCAGGCAAGCGAGGCGGCGAACGTCAGGATCGCCCGAGCAGGAGCACGCTCGCTATGACCAGCCCGGCGCCAGCCAGACCGAACGGTCCGGGCAGCTGCGAGAAGAAGATGGCGCCCCACACTCCAGCGAAAACGATCTGCACGAGCGATGCGGCTGTGGCCCGCCCGGCGCGTTCCAGATGCAGGCCCCTCGTCATGAAGATCTGCCCGAGCTGAGTGGTGACGCCGACTGCGAGGAGAAGGAGCAGCTCGAGCGCGCCGGGACGGGTGAAGTTCATCGCGGTGCCGGGAATTGCGCCCAGTGAGCTGATTACCGCGAAGTAGAAGATCACGACCAGGTGATGCTCTCCGGCGAGCTTTCTGACCGTGACGTACGCGGCGGCGCTCAGGATGGCGCCGAGTAGTGCGACGCTCACCGCGACAGTGTCGAGTCCGCCGTCGCGCCCGAACAGCACCTCGGGGCGTGCAATGAGCAGCACGCCCGCAATGCTGAGCGCGACGCACGCGATCTCGCGGCCGCGCATGCGCTCACCGAGCACGAAGACGGCGAATACCGCAGCGAATGCAGGGTTCGTGTACTGGATGACGGTCGCGTCCGCGAGCGGCAGGTGCACGATCGCGTAGTAGAAGCAGCTCAATGCGGAGAAGCCGAGCAGTCCACGAAGCAGGAGCAGCCCGCGACGTTTACCGGCCAGCGGGATTCCGCGGCGTCGCAGCGCCACGAAGCTCAGCACCGCCATGATCAGCGACCGGAACAGCACGATCTCCTGGCTCGGCACGCGCTGACCGGCCAGCTTCACGAGCAGGCTCATCACACTGAAGAAGAACGCGCCCGTCACCATGTAGCGAAGGCCGCGGGGGAAGCGCGGCTCGAGGGCTGTCTGCTCTGTCTTCAATCCAAACGCCTGCCTTTGACGGAGCCCGGGGCCGCAAGCTAGTGTTGTGATTCAGAAATCGCGTTGCATTCGGCGTTGGCTGCATCCGGCCCGGCATCGTTGCTCGTCGTCGCCGTGGCGCTGCTACGCCTCCTCCTCGCGCCTTGCCGGGCAGGTGCTTCCG
>DATABQ010000518.1:0-1632 GCA_036259495.1 Longimicrobiales bacterium
CCAATGGGCGCGAACCCCTGCGCGTCGAGCGCTTCGTTTGCGCGATAGCTGAAGAACAGCTGTGTCGTGCGGGTGTCCGGTCCCGCCATCGCATAGGTCAGCGTGCCCGCATCCGTCGGCACGGTCGCCGGATCGTCCGGCATCGGCTGCTCCAGCCACACGCTGTCGACAGCAGGGATACCGCTCATGCCGAACTGCGCCGCGAATCCGGGCAGTACGCGGAAGAAGCGGGAGCCGTCATAGAACCCGTGTCTCGCGAGGTTGTAGAAGCGAGCCGCCCCACGCGGAGCCCAGTCGCGATACACCCTGACGCGGACGGTACCTTCCGATGTCTCCATTACGACATCGAAGGAGTCGAGCGGCACCTGGTTCATCGTCGGGTCCTCCGGATTCAGCAGCGGATGGTCGGACGGCAGTGCCGAGGCCGGAGCGGGCGGGCCGCAGGGGCTGCCGCCGCAGGCGGCGAGCGTCAGAACGAGCGGGAAGAGTGCTCTCATGAGGCGCCATTCTATCTGCCGCGGCCGTGCTGAGAAACCCCGTCCCCCCGCGCGACGTACTTACAGCACTCGATGCTTTCTCCGGAACTGATCTCATGCGACGCATCTGCTTTTCAATCGTCCTGCTCGCGCTCGCCGTGCCGCCCGCGAGCGCCCAGCGGTCCACGATGCCTCCGACCGCAGCCGATTCCGCGGCGGCCTTCGCGAACGAAGGCACCGCATCCCTGTTTGGTCGCGCGCGCGACGCACGGCAGCGGACCGACAGCGCCATCCTCAGCTACACCGCGATCGTGCGGAGCAGAATGGCGGCAGGCATGCGCATGCCTCTCAAGGACCGCACGCTGTTCCGTAGCGAGACGGCGTCCCGTGTGCGCTGGAGCCGTCATGCGCCACATGTGGTGCAGACTCTCGCGGCACGTGAGCAGACGCCGGGCGGTGTCGAAGTGCCGGACGGCCTCGCCGTCGGCGAGCTGTTCGATCCGTCTGAGAGTGATCGCCTCTACTTCGGATTCGGCGGGGACGACGATGACGGTGACGACGAAGCGGAGGAGCGGGATTCGACGGAGGAGCAGGATTCGACAGCCGCACGCGACACGCAGGCCGCTGCGGATTCGACCGAGGAAGACGACGACGAGATCTCCTTCTGGATCGAGCATCCACTCGGTGACGCCGCGGAGCGTCACTACCGCTATGCGACGGGGGACACGCTCACGATCCGGCTCCAGGACGGCCGTGTCGTTCGCGTGGTCGAGCTGCGCGTGACACCCCGTCGCGACGACCCGCACACTGTGCGTGGCACGCTCTGGATCGATGCCGCCTCAGGAGCTCTGGTCCAGGCCGCATTCCGGCTCGCCCGCACCGTGGACATCCTGCATGACTTCGAGTGGTCCGACGAGGAGGATCTGGATGACATGGACATGGTGCCCGGCTTCCTGAAGCCGTTCGAGTTCGATGTCTCGCTCGTCACGGTCGAATACTCGCTGTGGGAAATGTCGCACTGGCTGCCGCGCACGATGCGCACGGAAGGGATGGCTCGGGCCGGCGTACTGAAGTTTCCCGCCTCGTTCGAGGTCGGCTACGAGATGCAGGATGTGGTCATCGAAGGCGACTCTGCCACCGAGGCTGCGGCCGCGCG
>DATABQ010000519.1:0-3696 GCA_036259495.1 Longimicrobiales bacterium
GACGATGGCCCAGTTCCGCGAGAAGCAGATCGTGGTGGAGGAAGGATCCCGCGGCCAGAGCTCGGCACACGGGGAGGCGCGCGTGCCGATGCTGATGCTGCTCGGTACGGCCGGTGTCGTGCTGCTGATCGCATGCGCCAACATCGCCAATTTGCTGCTCGCGCGCGGAGCGAACCGCGGGATGGAGATGGCCGTGCGACTCTCGCTCGGCGCGAATCGACGACAGGTCCTGACGCAGCTGCTCACGGAGTCGGTGATGCTCGGCGTGATGGGTGGCATCGCCGGCCTGGTGGTGGCGCACTGGACGCTCGCCGGAATCGGCGCGATCCTGCCACCCGAGGTGAGCGAGGCGTTCACGCTCCGGATCGACATGACCGTCATTGTCGTCGCGGCCGTGCTGTCCATTTCGACCGGGCTGCTGTTCGGGCTGTTCCCCGCACTGCACAGCACGCGGTCCGATCTGGTCACGACCATCCGTGCGAACGCGGGCAACCTCACGGTCACGAGGGGCGCGGCCCGGTTCCGCGCGTCGCTCGTCACCGCACAGATCGCGCTGTCGATGGCACTCCTCATCACCGCCGGTCTGTTCCTCCGCAGCCTGACGAACATCAGCCAGGTTGATCTCGGCCTCGAGGTGGAGAACGTCATCACGTTCGGCGTGTCGCCTCAGCTCAACGGCTACGAGCCGGAACGTGCGAAGCAGCTGTACCAGCGGCTGGAGGAGGAGATCGCCGCCATCCCGGGCGTTACCGGCGTCACCGGCTCACTCGTGCCGCTGCTCGCAGGCAGCAACTGGGGCACCGACGTGAATGTCGAGGGGTTCGAGAACGGGCCCGACATCGATTCGAACTCGCGGTATAATGAGGTCGGCCCTGCGTACTTCTCCACGCTCGGTGTGCCGATCCTCGCCGGTCGCGAGTTCACGCCCGCCGACAATGAAAGCGGACCCGCCGTCGTGATCGTGAACGAAGCGTTCGCCGAGAAGTTCAACCTGGGCCGTGACGTCGTCGGCAAGCGCATGGCTTCCAACGGCGAGGACGAGCTGAACATGGAGATCGTCGGGCTGGTGAAGAACGCGAAGTACAGCGAGGTCAAGGACGATGTGCCGCCGCTGTTCTTCGTGCCGTGGCGGCAGTCGGAGCGCGTCGGCTTCCTGTCGTTCTACGTCCGGACCGGCATTGATCCCGACCAGATCATGCGGGCCATTCCACCGATCGTGTCGCGGCTGGATCCGAACCTGCCGATCGAGAATCTGAAGTCGATGCCGCAGCAGGTGCGCGACAATGTGTTCCTGGATCGGATGATCGGGACGATGTCCGCCGCGTTCGCCGCACTCGCGACAGTGCTCGCCGCCATCGGGCTCTACGGCGTGCTCGCCTACACGGTGGAGCGGCGCACCCGCGAGATCGGCGTACGCATGGCACTCGGCGCAGACCGCGGAAACGTGCAGCGCATGGTCCTGAAGCAGGTCGGCATCATGCTGCTCGTGGGCGGTGTCATCGGGATCGGCGCCGCCCTCGCCATCGGACGTGCCGCGGGATCGCTGCTTTATGGCGTCCAGAGCCGCGATCCCATCATCTTCGCCGCGGCAGCTACGCTGCTGTCGCTGTTCGCTCTGGCCGCCGGCTACATCCCGGCGCTCCGCGCGTCACGCGTGGATCCGCTGCACGCGCTCCGTTACGAATAGCTCGGCGGATCTCGTCGAACTGCCAGGTTCGACGATGCAGATGTTCTGGGCCGCCGCGGCGCCGTATCCGGCCGCGGCGGATTTCGTTGTGCCCGCTCCTTGCAGCCGCTTTACCCCTCGTGAATCCCAGCGTCCTCTCCCGGCTCGTCTGCGCCGCCGCCCCGATCGTCCTCTCCGCATGTGGAAGCGGGCTGACGCCGCTGCCCGGCCTGACGCCTCAGGTGATCGGCGATACGACGGGGCTCGTCGAGCGCGGCGAATACATCGTCCGCACCGTCGCCGTATGCGGCCACTGTCATGCGGCAGACACCGGGTTCCCCGACGGCCCGCTGAGCGGCGGCCTCGCGTTCCGCGACTGGCGACTCGGTACGGTACGCGCCTCCAACCTGACAGCGGACCCCGCGACCGGCCTCGGAGCGTGGAGCGAACGCGAGATCATGCGCGCCGTGCGCAACGGCCTCGACCGGCATGACCGCGTGCTCGCGCCCGTGATGCCGTACGCGTGGTTCAGCGGGATGTCCGAACGCGATGCACTCGCGGTCGCGCGCTACCTGCGCACGCTTCCGCCCGTGCAGAACGACGTTCGGCAGGACCACAACCTCATCTACGCGATCGGCGACGTGCTCTTCCTCGGACCGGAGGAGGCGCGCCGGCCCGTCGCACCTCCACGCGGCACGACCGTGGCGTATGGCGAGTACCTCGCGCTGCACGTCGCTCTCTGCGCGGACTGCCACACGCCACGCAGCGGACTGCGCAACCAGCCGGACATGGAGCGTCTCTTTGCCGGTAATGGCGAGCCGCCTGACGGCTTCCCCGCCAACCCGCGCAACATCACGCCGGATTATTCGACCGGTATCGGCACGTGGAGCGAAGCCGACTTCGTCCGTGCCCTGCAGACGGGCGTGACGCCGGATGGCGACGAGCTCCACCCGTTCATGCCGTGGCAGCAGTATCGTCGAATGACGACGGATGACCTGCGCGCGATCTACCGCTACCTCCGCACTGTGCGACCGGTCGTGAACGAAGTGCCCGAGCTGTAGCGTCACACCCACCTCTCGCGCGCCACGAGCGGTCGACCTCGCGCGGCACGAGCGGTCGACCTCGCGCGGCACGGCGGTCGACCTCGCTCTGCGCGGCATCGGCATCGGCTGCTTGCGGCACGGGGTCCGGGATGCTATCCGTGACGGACGCGGCGCGCGCAACGCCGCCTGCCTCCCTCGACATCACACCTGATCGGAGCGTGCCAATGCCGCCGCGGCCTCTGTCCATTGTCAGATCGATCGTGTGCACAGCACTGCTCGTGCACGCTGCACCGAACGCCGTGCTCGCGCAGTCCCGCGACCTGCCTCGACTGATCGATGAGATCACTGCGGACGTCGAAGCGAATCGCAAGCTGACTCAGGTGATCGTCGACAAGCTGTTCAGTTTTGCGGAGCTCGGCTTCCACGAGGTGGAAACGCAGCGATATCTGACCGGTCTGCTGCGTGAGAACGGTTTCGCCGTCGAGGAAGGCGTCTCCGGCATCCCGACCGCCTGGTGGGCGACGTGGGGATCGGGCGAGCCCGTCATCGCGTTCGGCAGCGATGTGGATGGCATTCCGAAGGCGAGTCAGAAGCCCGGCGTCGCGTATCACGACCCGCTCGTCGAGGGCGGGCCCGGCCACGGCGAAGGCCACAATTCGGGCCAGGCCGTCAACATCACGGCCGCACTCGCCCTCAGGAAGATCATGGAGCGGGAAGGCATACCAGGCACGATCGTGCTCTGGCCGGGTGTGGCCGAGGAGCTCGTTGCGAGCAAAGCCTGGTTCGTCCGTGACGGCCGCTTCGCGAACGTCGATGCCGTGTTCTTCACGCATGTCAGCAGCAATCTCGGGGTCACGTGGGGCGATGCGAACGGCACCGGCCTCGTGTCCGTGGAATTCACGTTCACTGGAGAAGCCGCGCACTCGGCGGGGTCGCCGTGGCGCGCGCGCAGTGCGGTCGACGCGGTGGAGCTGATGAACATCGGCT
>DATABQ010000520.1:0-1519 GCA_036259495.1 Longimicrobiales bacterium
GCTACGGTCCGGAATCGCTCGTCCACACGCGACGTGCCGAGGGCGCCGGTGAGGCCTCGGTCGAGCGGAGCGGATTCGAGGACAACGATGCGTCCTGGGCGGAGGAGTGGAGCGACTTTGCGGGTGCACTGCACGGTGAGCGCCTGCGCCACGGAGCGGCGGAGGACGGGCTGCAGGTGCTCGCCACGGTGGACGCACTCTATGCGGCCGCCCGCAGCGGCTCCGCGATTGCCATTGCACCTGCACCCTCCCGCGACGTCCTCGCGCGCTGAGCGCATGCACAGCAGCGATGCCGCGGTGCGCCGCCGGATCCTCTTGGTCGGCCCGCTGCCTCCACCCAGCCACGGCGTCGCTGTTCTGACCAGAACGCTGCTCGAGTCGCCACTCGCCCGACGCTTCGAGCTGCTCCATCTCGACACGGCGGACAGGCGCGGAGTCGCCAACATCGGGCGGCTGGATGTCGGGAACGTGTGGCTCGCGGGGCTTCACGGCGCGCGATTCCTCGCGCTCCTCGCTCGGCAGCAGATCGACATGGTTTACCTGCCCCTGTCGAAGAACACGCTCGGCTTCCTGAGAGACAGCCTTTTCCTTGTACCGGCGCTCGCGCGCGGCACGCGCGTTGTGGTGCACCTCCATGGCTCCGGATTCGACCAGTTCGTGGCCTCCGCCCCCGCTGCCGTACGTGCGCTGGTGCGATTGCTGCTGAGGCAGACCACAGTGGCGATCGTGCTGGGAGAGGCACTGAAGCCCATGCTGCGCGGTATGATACCGGACTCGCGCATCGTGGTGGTGCCGAACGGGGTGCCCGACCTGCGTGGCGTGGCTGCGTACGCGCGGCCGCAGGACGGCCCCATGCGCATTCTGTTTCTGGGCAATCTGCTTCCGAGCAAGGGCTATGTGGAGCTTCTCGAGGCGGTGCAGGCACTGCTCGACGAGGGCCACGACATCGCCGTGACGTTCGCCGGCAGTGTCGTTGATTCCGGCGTGCACCGGCATGCGCTGGCGACCGTCCGATACGGCGAGGACCGGATCCTTTTCGCGGGGCCCGTCGATGCCGAAACAAAGGCCGCATTGCTGCGTCAGGCGGACCTGCTTGTCCTTCCGAGCGACGATGAAGCGCAGCCGCTCGTGATTCTGGAAGCGATGGCGGCTGGTCTGCCGGTTGTGAGCACGCGTCGGGGGGCGATACCCGAGACGGTTGTGGATGGTGAGACGGGTGTGCTGATCGACAAGCGCGATGCTGCTGCGCTCGCGGACGTGTTGCGTGAACTCGGCTCGCGGCCGGAGTATCGCTCGGCACTGGGCACTGCCGCGCGCGAGCGCTACCTCGCCTGCTACACGGTCGACCAATGGTCCGATCGCATGGCTGCCGTATTCAACGCCGCGCTCGAGGTGAGCTCGTGATGGGAGCGAGCCCGGTGCTCACGATCATCATCGTCGCGTGGAACGTACGCGACATGGTGCTCGCGTGTCTGGAATCGATTCACGCAGATGCGGACAGGCCGACGCTGGAGATCAT
>DATABQ010000521.1:0-2942 GCA_036259495.1 Longimicrobiales bacterium
CGGCCGGAATGGTGGCGCTCATGCCGCTGTTCGCGATCGTTGCGGTACTCGTGAAGCTCAGCTCGCGAGGACCCGTGCTGTACGAATGGCGCGCACTCGGGCACCGTGCGCGTCCGTTCATCGCCTACAAGTTCCGCACGATGGTGGTCGGGGCGGACGCGAAGAAGGCGGAGTATGCAGCGGCGAACGAGATGAGCGGCCCGGTTTTCAAACTGCGTCGCGATCCTCGCGTCACCGTGCTGGGACGGTGGCTTCGGAAGTTCAGCATCGATGAGCTGCCGCAGCTCTGGAGCGTGCTGAAGGGGGACATGAGCCTGGTCGGTCCGCGGCCGCCGCTACCGGAGGAGTTCTCGCAGTATGAGGAGTGGCAGTGCGGCAAGCTGGCGGTCAAGCCGGGGATCACGTGCTTCTGGCAGGTGAGCGGACGGTCGGAGATCTCGGACTTCCGGACCTGGGCGCGGCTGGATCTGCAGTATATCCGGGACTGGAACCTCTGGCTGGATTTCAAGCTTCTGCTGCGGACCATTCCCGCAGTCTTGAGCGGGCGCGGCGCATACTGATGGGATCAGGAGCATGCCGCAGCACGCCCTGTCGGGGCAGGAATGGCATGGGCCGGGTGGAGGCGCTCGCTGCGGGCGAGCTGGCGTGGTCTGCCATGCTGGACCGTCTGTTTGATTATCACGACCGACGGCTGTCGCCGTCCGCTGGCGGCCGCGCGTCCCTGGCGAGCACAGAAGGAGCAACATGAGTCTACGTGGAGTCAGAGTCCTGGTCACCGGCGCCGGCGGCTTCATCGGCTCGCATCTGGTTCGCTATCTGAAGGCAGAGGGCTGCTGGGTGCGCGGTGTGGACATCAAGGAGCCGGAATTCGGCCCGACGGAGGCGGACGAGTTCGAGCTCCTGGATCTGCGGCGGTGGGAGAACTGCGTACGGGCGACACGGTCGGTCAACGAAGTGTATGCGCTCGCTGCCGACATGGGCGGAATGGGGTTCATCTCGTCGAACCATTCGCGCATCATGCACAACAACGGCCTGATCGACATCCACACGCTGGAAGCGGCCCGCCAGAGTGGAGTGCGGCGCTACCTCTTCACGTCGTCCGCCTGCGTTTACCCGGAGCACCTGCAGGAGGACACGGCGGTACAGCCGCTCCGCGAGCAGGATGCCTACCCGGCCCAGCCGCAGGACGCGTACGGCTGGGAGAAGCTGTTCATCGAGCGGCTGTGCGCACACTACCGTGAGGAGCAGCACCTCGATGTGCGGATCGTCCGTTTCCACAACATTTTCGGGCCCTACGGCACCTGGGACGGAGGCCGCGAGAAGGCGCCAGCGGCATTGTGCCGGAAGGTCGCTCACGCGAAGCTGATCGAGGACCCCGTGGTGGAGATCTGGGGCGATGGTGAACAGACCCGCTCCTTCTGCTACATCGACGACTGCACGGAAGGCCTCCACCGGCTGATGCGTTCGGGGTACTCGGAGCCTCTGAACCTGGGCCAGGACCGCATGGTGAGCATCAACGAGCTAGCGGATCTGATCTCCAACATTGCTGAATTCCCGATCGACAAGCTGCATATCCCAGGACCGCAGGGCGTGCGCGGACGCAATTCCGACAATACGCGCCTGCGCGAGGTACTCGGCTGGGAGCCGCAGATTCCGCTGGAAGTGGGGCTGCGGAATACGTACTCCTGGGTCGAGGAGCAGGTCGCGGAGCGACTTCGCGCAGCACAGCAGCCGCTGGCCAAGCCCGCGTAAGGGCGGCAGGTGCGCTGAAGTCGGCGCATCGCCGGATCATTCGGTATACTCCGACAGGACAAAAGCGTGCAGGACACCCGGGGAACGGGCGCGATGAGCAATCGGATCGGTATTGCCGTGATCGGCTGCGGCCTGGTCGGCGCCCACCGCGCCCGGACTGCGGCAGCGGACCGCCGGACGGCGCTGCGGCTGGTCATCGACAATCAGCCACAGCGGGCCGCGCGTCTCGCCGCGGCGTACGATGTCGACGCGTCTGCCGACTGGCGCAGCGCCCTCTCCCGCGAGGACATCGGCGCGGTGGTGATCAGCACGCCGAACGCTCTGCTCGTGCCAATCGGCGTCGCTGCGCTCCGGAGCGGACGGCACGTGCTGATCGAGAAGCCGATGGGCCGCAATGCCACGGAGGGCAGGGCGCTCGCGGCCGAAGCACGCCGCGCCGGCACTGTCCTCAAGGTAGGCTTCAGGCATCGCTACCGTGAATCGCTGGTTCGGGCGCGTGAAATGGTGCGGTCGGGAGCCGTGGGCAGGCTGATCCAGCTGCGTGCCCGCTATGGCTACGGCGCGCGCGCTGAGCACGAAAAGGAGTGGCGGGCCGACGCCGAGCTCGCGGGAGGCGGCGCGCTGCTCGACGAGGGCGTTCACATCGTGGATCTGTTCCACTGGTTCGCCGGCCCCGCCCAGCGGGCGCAGGCGGAGCTCCAGACGGCGGTGTGGGACCTGGGTCGGCTGGAGGACAACGCATTCGGAATGCTGCGCTTCGCGGCAGGAGTGGTCGGGCAGTTTCACGTGGGCACAACTGAGTGGAAGAATCTGTTTTCGTTCGAGGTCAGGGGCGATGCCGGCGCGATCCATGTGGAAGGTCTCGGGGGCAGCTACGGTCCGGAATCGCTCGTCCACACGCGACGTGCCGAGGGCGCCGGTGAGGCCTCGGTCGAGCGCAGCGGATTCGAGGACAACGATGCTTCCTGGGCGGAGGAGTGGAGCGACTTTGCGGCTGCACTGCATGGTGAGCGCCTGCGCCACGGAGCGGCGGAGGACGGGCTGCAGGTGCTCACCGTGCAGTGCACCCGCAAAGTCGCTCCACTCCTCCGCCCAGGACGCATCGTTGTCCTCGAATCCGCTCCGCTCGACCGAGGCCTCACCGGCGCCCTCGGCACGTCGCGTGTGGACGAGCGATTCCGGACCGTAGC
>DATABQ010000522.1:0-5794 GCA_036259495.1 Longimicrobiales bacterium
GCCTGAGGGTCTCCGCGGCGCCTGACGGTCTCCGCGGCGCCGGCGGGTGTCCGCGGCGCTCGAGGGTCTCCGCGGCGCCGGCGGGTCGCCGCGGCGCACGAGGGATCGCCGCGGCGCCTGAGGGTCTCCGCCGCGCTCGAGGGTCGCCGCGGCGCACGATGGATCGTCGCGGCGCCTGCTCGCGGTCGACAATCCACCAATTGCTGCACGCCATCGGTGCGAATGGAGCTTTTCCCTTCCAGGACGCGGTCAATCGTCCAGCTGCGTCGGCCGGGGGAAGGTAACTGGAAAATTTGCCGCGCCTTGCGGGGCAAATCCTCCATCCAGCGTGGGGTACGTCACGGAATGGATGGTTGACCACCTGGTGGGCGCCTGGCGCCCGCGTCGGCCTGGCGCCCGCGTCGGCCTGGCGCCCGTCGGCCGTTGCCGGCTGGCGTCGGATCGCGCCTGCCGGCGTTCAGAGGAGTAAGGGCCCGGCCGGTGAGTCGCACCTTGACGATAGGTGTTCAAACACCTACATTGCCCGCATGACTACTTCACTGCGCGATGACATCCAGCAACGGGCGGCCTTCACCAGCCTCGAGCAGGAAGCCTCGCTCAACCTGATCAGGACGGCGACGCAGCTCACCGATTCCATCGATCTGCTGCTGAAGCAGAAGGGCCTGGGCCCCGGGCAGTACAATGTGCTTCGCATCCTGCGCGGCGCTGAAGCCGACGGCATCTGCCGCAACGACCTCCGCGACCGGATGCTGACGCGCATGCCGGACATGACCCGCCTGCTGGACCGGATGGAAGAAGCGGGTCTCGTCGTGCGGACGCGGGATGTCGACGACCGCCGGATGGTGCTCGCGCGCATCACGCCGGCCGGACGCAAGCTCGTCGATGAGCTGGACGGCCCGACCGAGGAGCTGCACCAGCGTCAGCTGGGCCATCTCACGGACGAACAGCTCCGCACGCTCATCGATCTGCTCACGCTGGTGCGCCAGCGCGTGTGAAGTGTGCGCGGAAAAATTTTTCGCGCAAAGAGTGTCGCAACACTGGAATGTACAACACTGGAAATGAGGTCATGACCATGCGATTCCTGAATTCGACCCCCTCGCCGGCACAGACGAACGTCGCGCTGCTGATCATCCGGCTGGTGCTCGGAACCGTTTTCATCGCGCACGGAGCGCAGAAGGTATTTGTGTTCGGGATGTCGGGAGTGGGCGAGGGGTTTGGGCAGATGGGGATTCCGTTCGGCGCGGCGCTCGGACCGCTGGTATCGCTGGTGGAGCTGTTCGGCGGCGCGGCGATCCTGCTGGGTCTGTTCACGCGCGTGGCATCTGCCGGCATTGTGGGTGTGATGGCGGGTGCGATCGTGTTCGCGCATTTGCCGGCGGGCTTCTTTGCGCCGAACGGATACGAGTTCCCGCTGATGCTGCTTGCGGCGGCGCTTGCTCTGATGATCACGGGCCCTGGAGCGTACTCGGCGGACGCGGTGCTGGAGCGCCGGCTTACGGCGGCATCGCCTGCGGTATCGCCGGCGTCGTCGACGGCAGGCACACGGGGCGCCAGAGCAGCGTGATGAGAGCCGCGGCGTCCAGTCGCGGTTGACAGCCGTACCGTGGGACGGGAGTATGAGCGGACGCCGGCCTTCACCGGCCAGGCGATACTCCCGTCGCACATTTCCTCGCACGACGAACGTCCATGCGCCCACTGCTCAGCGCCGCGCCCGCGGCTGTCCTCGTCCTGGCCTTCATTATCATCGCTGCGTCCTCGCCCGCACCTGCGGCCGCCGCTGCTCCGGCAGCCCTGGTGGAGGCAGAGCACGTGCCGGCACCTGCAGCGCGTGACACGGCGGAGCTCCGTCGCGCTCTGGAGCGGATCACATCGGAGTTCGCGGGCATTGCGGGCGTCAGTGTGCGCAACCTCGCGACACTTGAATCGATATCCATTCGCGGGGATGAGAAGTATCCGTCGGCCTCGCTGATCAAGGTACCGATACTGGTCGCGCTGCTGGATGAGGTGGAGCAGGGCCGGATGCGACTGAACGAACGATCGACGATCATAGCGCGGGACCTGGTCGGCGGATCGGGCGTTCTCAAGCATATGGCGTCCGGTTTGAATCCCACGCTGGAGGATCTGGCGTGGCTGATGATCACGCTGTCGGACAACACTGCCACGAACCTGCTGCTGGACAAGCTCGACATTGCGACGGTCGGCGAGAAGATGGAGGCGCTCGGACTGCCGGAGAGCAAAGTGCATTCGAAGACATTCCGCCGGGAGACGTCGATTGCACCGGACTCCTCCGAGCTGTACGGCTTCGGTGTCGCGACGCCGGACGAGATGGTCGAGCTGTTCACGATGCTGCATGAAGGCAGGGCCGTATCGCCGGCGATGGATTCGCTGGCGATGCGCATGCTCTTCGCCAATCAGGATGCCAACATGATGGTGCGATGGCTGCCGGGGCGGACGCGGGTCGCGCACAAGACGGGGTCGGTGAACGAGACGCGCAACGACTGCGGCATCATGTACACGCCCGCCGCGCCGATCGCGCTGTGCGTGATGACGCGGGAGAACGAGGACACGTCGTATGCGGTCGACAGCGCTCCTCACCTGCTGATCGCGCGGATCGCACGTGAAGTCTTCCGTCACTGGAACCCTGACGAGCCGCTGCCGGATCTGCCTGTCGTCGAGGTGCAGTGACGGCAGGCACGACATCGATGCGCGATCGGATACTCCAGCTCGAGAGGGCATCGCGTGCGCTCGAGCCGGGCGCGACGCGGCGCAGGCATCTGCGCGACGCGGTCATCGCATCCAGCGAGCGGTTCCTGCGCAAAGTCGGGACTCTGCCGGGCTATCAGGAGACCGAACACGCCGGACTCGGCCTGCTGGACACGCCGATCTCCGAGCATGGCATTCCGATACGCGATGCGATCGAGGTACTCGAGCGCGAGGTCGTGCGGCCCGGCGGCCACCCCGCGTCCGGCGGATACCTGGCGTACATTCCCGGCGGCGGCATCTATCACAGCGCGCTCGGCGATTTCATTGCCGCCGTGACGAACAAGTATGCGGGCGTGTTCTTCGCCGGCCCGGGCGCGGTCCGCATGGAGAACATGCTGATTCGCTGGGCGGCGGACCTGGTCGGATATCCTGCGGGTGCGGCGGGCAGCATCGCGTCCGGCGGCAGCATTGCGAACCTGACGGGGATCGCGACCGCGCGCGATGCGCACGATCTGAAGGGCGCAGATTACGCGCGTGCTGTGGTGTACCTGACGACGCAGGCGCACCACAGCATAGACAAGGCGCTCCGCATCGCCGGGATGGGCGAGGTGCAGGTGCGTCATGTGGCGATGGATGAGCGATACCGCATGCGTGCCGATGCCCTCGCGGATGCCGTCGCGCGTGATCGCGCCGATGGTCTCACGCCGTGGCTGATCATTGCGGCGGCCGGCACGACGGATACGGGCGCCGTCGATCCGCTCGATGCGATCGCGGACATCGCGGCGCGCGAGCACTGCTGGTTCCATGTGGATGCGGCGTACGGCGGCTTCTTCCTTCTGACGGAACACGGCCGCACGATGATGCGCGGGATCGAACGTTCGGACTCCGTTGTGCTGGATCCGCACAAGGGCATGTTCCTGCCGTACGGCTCCGGCATCGTCATCGTACGAGATGCGCAGGCGCTCGCACACACACATCGCTACATGGGGGCGTACATGCAGGATGCGTTGCGCGACCCCAGCGAGGTCTCGCCCGCGGACGTATCGCCCGAGCTGACGAAGCATTTTCGTGCCGTCCGCATGTGGTTGCCGCTCGTGCTGGTCGGCACGGGCCCGTTCAGTGCTGCACTCGAGGAGAAGCTTCTGCTCGCGCGCTATTTTCGTGACGAGATCGCGCGACACGGCTTCGAAGTCGGGCCGGAGCCGGACCTGTCGGTCGTCACGTACCGGTGGGCTCCGGAGGGCGTGAGTCTCGAGGACGCGAATCGTCTGAATCAGGAGATCGTCGACAACGTGCGGCGCGACGGCCGTGTGTTCCTGTCATCGACGATGCTGGACGGTCGGTTCACGTTGAGACTGGCGGTGCTGGCGTTCAGGACGCATCTGAGGACGATCGATACGGCGATAGAGGTCCTGCGGAGCCAGGTCTGCCGTCAGGTCTGACGTCGGACCTGGTTTCCACGTTCCAGGTATGCCGATCCGGGCATTGGTTTTCCACAGTTTCGAGGTGATTCGGCGGGAGGCGGCGCTTGACGTACAGCGCGGGAACGCTGCCCGTGACGCACAATGCTCCGCTATTCAGGGCACTGACATAGCCAGATCGGCCGAGTCAGAACCTGGAACCCGGGTCCGGTAACATCCACGCGGGAGAGGACATGCCCTGTGAGCTCCATGGAGGACAACGCCGCCACATCCGGCCCATCCTCGCCGCCCCGTTAGCTATCCTTCTCGCCGGCTGCGCTACGGCACCGTCCCCGCCAGCACCTCAAGCTTCACAGGCGCCGCCGGCCGTCGAGCGTGAGTTCCGCGGCGTGTGGATAGCGGCGGTATCCAATATGGACTGGCCGTCGCGGCCCGGACTGCCGCCCGACTCCCAGCGTGCGGAGCTCATCCGGATGTTCGACAGGGCTCGTGAGCTGCGCCTGAACGCCGTCATTCTCCACATCCGACCTGCCGGCGATGCGCTCTACCCGTCCGAGCTGGAGCCGTGGTCGGAGTATCTGACGGGGCAGCAGGGCAGGGCGCCGGAGCCCTTCTACGATCCGCTGGAATTCGCGGTGGCGGAAGCGCACGCGCGGGGGCTCGAGCTGCACGCGTGGTTCAATCCGTACCGTGCGCGGCATCCGTCGGCGCGCGGCGAGCTGGCGGCGAGCCACATTGCGCGAACGAATCCCGACCTCGTGAAGACGTACGGCACGCACCTCTGGATGGACCCGGGTGAGGATGCCGTGCGGCAGAGGAGCGTGGATGTCGTGGTCGATGTGGTTCGACGCTACGACATCGATGGAGTCCACATAGACGACTATTTCTATCCGTACCGCGAGACGGGCCCGGACGGCCGCGAGATCGACTTTCCGGACTCCGCGAGCTACGCGCGATATCGCGCGAGTGGCGGGACACTCGGCCGCAGCGACTGGCGTCGCTCGAACGTCGATCGCTACGTCACGCAGCTGTACGATGCGGTCAAGCGTGAAAAGCCGCACGTGAAGGTGGGCATCAGCCCGATCGGTACGTGGCGGCCGAACGTGCGGCCGCAGATCGGCGGGTTCGATGCGTACGAGTCGATCTTCGCCGACGCGCGGAAATGGCTCGTGGACGGCGACCTCGATTACATGGTGCCGCAGCTGTACTGGCCGATCGCGCGGACGGACGTGAGCTTCCCCGTGCTGCTCGACTGGTGGGCACAGCAGAATCCGCTCGGCCGCGGCATGTACGCCGGCCTGATTCCCGGCAATGTGAACCTCGATACCGGCGGCCGCGCCGGCTGGGACCCCGACGAGATCATCGGTCAGATCTACATAACGCGCGGTCATCCCGGTGCGGACGGGCACGTTCACTTCCGGATGGGGAGCCTGATGCCGGACGGGGCGTACGGTCGCATTGCAGGAGCCGATACACTGCCCCAGGAACGCGTAGATTCAATTCGCGATATGCAGCGCCGCGTGCAGGCGCGTCGCGATTCGATGACGACGAAGCTCATGCAGGAGACCTATGCCCGGCACGCGCTCACACCGGCAATGACGTGGCTCGATGACGAAGCGCCGCCGGCACCGCGCGCAACCGTGCAATCGACCGGCAATACAGCTACGGTC
>DATABQ010000523.1:0-4422 GCA_036259495.1 Longimicrobiales bacterium
ATCACGGCCAGCACGGCTGGCCACCACCGGCGGTTCATGCCATGGTGATCCGGTCCGTGCCCAGATACTCCGCGACAGCGTCCGGGAGCCGGATGCTGCCATCACTCTGCTGATACGTCTCCAGCAGAGCGATCAGCGTGCGTGGCATGCCCATCGCCGAGCCGTTCAGTGTGTGCACGAACTCCGGCTTTGCTCCAGGCGCGCGGCGGAACCTGATGTTCGCGCGCCGCGCCTGGTAGTCGTTGTAGAGCGAGCAGCTCGATACCTCCAGCCACCGGCCGACGCCCGGCGCCCACACCTCGAGGTCGTACGTCTGCGCGTTCGCAAAGCCGAGGTCGCCTCCAGCCAGCAGCAGCACGCGGTAGCGCAATCCGAGCCGCTGCAACACGGCCTCCGCGTGCGACGTCAGCTCGTCGAGACAGGCGCGACTCTCATCCGGCCGCTCGAAGCGCATCAACTCCACCTTGTCGAACTGATGCAGACGCAGCAGACCGCGCGTGTCCTTGCCGTGTGAGCCCGCCTCACGACGGAAGCACGGCGTGTAGGCGACGTACCGCTTCGGCACCTCATCGGCGTTCAACAGCTCGCCCGCGTGGATATTCGTCACGGGGACTTCGGCCGTGGGGATCAGGTAGAGGTTGTCCCCGCCGACGTGGTACATGTCGTCGGCGAACTTCGGCAGGTGACCGGTTCCGAGTGCGGCGGCCTCGTTGACGACGAACGGCGGCGACACCTCCGTATAGCCGTGCTCGCGGACGTGCATGTCGAGCATGAGATTGATCAGCGCACGCTCGAGCCGCGCGCCCATGCCGACGTAAAGCGGAAAGCCGCTCCCGGCGATCTTGGTGCCGCGCGGCAGATCCAGAATGCCCAGCTGCTCGCCGAGGTCCCAGTGCGGCTGTGGAGCGAAGTCGTACTCGCGCTCATCGCCCCACTCGCGGACCACGATGTTGGCATCCTCACCGCCCGCTGGCACCTGTTCTTCGGGCAGGTTCGGGATGTTGAGCAGCAGATCGCGCACGCGGTTCTCGACCTCGTCGCGCTGCGACTCGAGAGCGCTCATGCGCTCCCCCAGCTCGCGCATCTCGAGGATCAGGGGCTCCGCCTGCTCATGCTCGCCCGACTGCTTCAGCTTGCCGACGTGCGGCGACACCTCGTTGCGGCGCGCGCGCAGATCGTCCACTTCGCTGATCAGCGAACGACGACGCTCGTCCAGCTCCAGCACCTGATCGACCGCCGTCGTGTGCTCCGCCCGGCCGCGTACACGCAGCCGCGCACGCACGAGATCCGGCTCTTCCCGGATCTGCTTCAGATCCAGCATGTCAGTGGGCCGTCGGCGGCGCGCTCGAATGTATCCGGGTTCAGGAGACGGTACACTATTCCTCGGGAGGCACGAACGAACGATTGTCGCAGTACGGGTTCACCACGAGCTCGAACGTGAGCGTGCCCGCTGCCTCGTCGATCGTGATCGGACGCAGCTTGCCGTACCGGTAGCCGGCCGATACTCCGCCGCACGACGCGCGGCGCGAGCGTACGATGTACACGTCGCCCTGCCGCAGCGGCAGTGGCTCTACGCCGAACTGCAGCGTGTCGCGCGGCGCCTCGGTCAGGTTCTCAAACGTCCGGGTCGTATCGACACCGATGCGCGATCGAGATTCCACACCCTCGAAAGCAGACGCGGGCGCGAGCGCCAGCTCGCCATTGAAGTCCGTCAGCGCGATGTCCCACTGGCCCGTCACCCCGGGCGCCTCCAGCGGCAGTGTGAGCGCCGGCTGTCTCGTAATGTCTACCGCGCTCACCCGCCCCACGTGGACCGGCCGTGACGCACTGTAGATCAGCAGTGTGTCGGGAGTCGCGTCCCACAACGCCGGACCATAGGGATCCTCACACGCCGCGACAATCAGTACCGCCAGTGGAATCAGCCGCTTCAGCCTGTGCACGAACCCGCCTGTCATTCTGTGATTCATCAGTATGCCGCAACCGCGAAGGTTACCCGCCGCGGAGCCCTGGTGTCAAGGTGAAACACACGCTGTCGCATTGACTTGTCCGCATTGCGGCCGCTACTCTTCCGCGCGCCGCAGCCGAGCCCTGCCCCCGCGCAGCCGCTGTCAGTTCCGACCGCGACCACGCAGGGCACGAAACTGGCACCGTCGGCAGCCCAACCTGAACCGGGATCCGCAACGACTGCATGCCCTCGAGTGCCGAGCTCCCCCGAAACATACTCGTAGTCGACGACGAGCCTTATATTGGCAGAATCATCCAGCTCAAGCTGGAGGCCTCGCCCTACCACGTGGACGTGTGTCAGGACGGCGCCGCTGCACTCGACCGTCTTCGTACCGAGGATCCGGTGGATTTGATCCTGCTCGACATCATGATGCCGAACATGAACGGCTTCGAGGTACTCGCCAGGCTGCGCGAAATTCCGCATCGCAGCGAGACTCCGGTCATCATGCTGACGGGCAAGGGGCAGTCCACGGACCGCGAGCAGGCCGCTTCCCTCGGGGCCAGCGATTTCCTGACGAAGCCCTTCAGCCCCAAGAAGCTCCTTGCCCGAATCGAAGAGTTCTTCACCGACTGACGTGTCCCTCTGGGCGGTGATCCTGGCGGGCGGCGTCGGCTCGCGGTTCTGGCCCGTCTCGACACCGGCCCGTCCCAAACAGCTATTGCCTCTGGCCGGCGATTCGGCTCTCATCACGCAGACGGTCGAGCGTGTGATGCCGCTCGTCACCGCGGACCGCATCCGCATCCTGACAGGCGGAGCACTCGCGGATCCGATCCTGTCGGCCGTCGGAGGCCTTGGTCGGGAGAATCTGCTCGTCGAGCCGCGCGCCCGGGGCACTGCGCCCGTGCTCGCCTGGGCAGCCCACACGCTCGCTGCGTTGGATCCCGACGCCGTGATGCTGTCACTGCACTCCGATCACGTGATCGAGCCGGCAGCAGCGTTCCGTGACGTGCTCGCCCGTGCGGCATCGCTGTCGCGCCGTCACAGGCGGCTGTTCACGCTTGGCGCCGTTCCCACGCGGCCGGAGACCGGGTACGGCTATATTGCGCCGGGTGCTGCGCTGAATGGCGATCCGGAAGCGCACGCCGTCGCACGATTCGTCGAGAAGCCGGACCGCGCGACCGCCGAGCGATACATCGCAGAGGGATGCCTCTGGAACACGGGCATCTTCATCTGGCCGGCGGCACTGCTCCTGGAGGAGATTCGGCAGCACACACCGGAGCTCGCGCGGCTCCTGCCACTGCTGGATGCCGGAGATGTGGAGGGGTACTTCGAGCAGGCACCCTCGCTCTCGATCGATGAAGGCGTGCTCGAGCGGAGCAGCGCAGTAGGAGTGCTGCGTGCCGGCTTCGACTGGGACGACGTGGGCGCCTGGGACGCCGTCGGTCGTACGCGCATGTCCGACGCGGACGGGAATGTCGCGGAGGGCGATGCGCACTTCGTGGATGCGCGCGGCAACATTGCGTGGGCGGACGACGGCAGCATCGTCGTATTCGGCGCGGACGATCTCGTGGTGGTCCGCAGCGGCGGGATCACGTTCGTGGCGCGGCGCGAGCGCACTCCGGACCTGAAGCAGCTGCTGTCGCAGCTGCCGGAGCACCTGGTGTCAGGCGATTGAACGATAGCATGGCCGATGTGAAGCTGTACGTATTCGATGATGCCGTCGCACGCGCGTGGCAGCCGTTCGCGCTCACCCGTCCGATCGGTGAGCTGCTGTTCGGTGCGCACACATTCCGCGCCCGGGCCGAGCGCCTGCTGGGCGTACGCTGTGCCGGCCTCGTAACATCGGATCACCTGCTCGGCTTCGAGGAACCGGGCGCCGCGCCGGTCGTGCGGTTGAGCGACATACCGGCCGATGCGCCGCGCGTATTTCTCAGCTCCCGCGCAGTGGTGGACTGGAACGCGCTGCGCTCGCTGCCCGCGGGCACATCGCTGCTCCGGGCCGGCGATCACGTGATCGGCTGCATACTCGCCGCAGGGGCCGCGAACCCGGAGCCCGGCTGGATCGGGTCGGCCGCGCCCGACGGCTCACAGATCATCGATGTGCAGGCCCGCGTCCTCGAACACGTCTGGGAGCTCGTCTCGGACAATCCGGCGCAGATCACGCGCGACCATGAAGCCGGCACGTACGTCCCGCGCGGCGTTGCAGCCGGTATCGCCGAAGGCGCTCTGCCCGGGGCCGAGCCGCTGCCGCGCGGCTGCGAGACGATCGCGCTCGCCGAAGGCATGCTGCGTCTGGGCGCCGACGTCACGATCGAGCCGAACGTCGTGTTCGACTTCTCCCATGGACCGATCCACCTGGACGATGGCGTGACTGTCCGCGCGTTCACGCGGCTCGCAGGGCCGGCGTACATCGGGCCCGGGTCCACACTCCTCGGCGGGCCGTACGAGGCCGTGTCGATCGGCCCCGTCTGCCGCGT
>DATABQ010000524.1:0-2186 GCA_036259495.1 Longimicrobiales bacterium
CGGCAGGATTGCCGCACGCGCGATCTGCGGCGACGTGCGGTCCACCGGCTGTCCGCGCGCCCGCGCCGCGTCCAGACCGTAGATGTTGCTCCCCGAGTTCTCGAACACCGAGAACATCACGCGGCCGTTGCTGCTCGCGACCGACATCGCCGGCGAGAGCGCCGTGATGCCGCTGATGCCCGTCGCGAGATTCGTGATCTGGTAGATCTGGTTCGTCGCGATCTCGACACGGTACAGGTCCGTGAACCCGTGCGGATCCGCGAGGAAATACAGGTCGCGGCCATCCGGCGAGAACTGCGGATTGATGTGCTTGCCCGAGGGGAACAGCTCGAGCAGCCGCGACTGTGCGCTCGCTACGTCGAGCAGGCCGATCCGCATCTTGCCATAGATCAGCTCGTCCATGTCGGTGCCCGCGTCGGTTACGAACGCGAGCGTCCCGCCGTCCGGCGACCATGCCGGGTGCAGGTTCGCGTAGCGATCGTTCGTGAGCTGCCGCACGCTGCCGCTGGCGAGGTCGAGCACGTACAGATCGCTCAGCCCGCCTGACATGCCGCTGAACGCGATGCGGCTGCCGTCCGGCGACCAGGCCACCGTCTGCACCGCGCCGACACTCTCCACCGAGAAGCGTCGCTCGATGTCGCGCGAAGCGATGTCGACGATCGCGATCTGATTGTCGCCATCGTCGAAGATGATGAACGCGAACTTCTGCCCGTCCGGCGACCATGATCCCGCCGACTGGATGAAGCTCAGCGCGTCGAAGTGCTCGTCACGGTCCGGGCTCGTGAGCTGCGTCACGACCTCGCCCGTCTGCGCATCCGCGATGTACAGGTCGATCGTGAAGATCTCGCGCCGGCCGAAGAACGCGACGTACTGACCATCCGGGCTCACCGCCGGCGCCAGGTTCATCGCGCCCGGCTCGGCATCGTGCAGGATCGGGTCGCCGGCATCCTCGGGCCGCTGCCGCCCCGCGAGCACCGGCAGGTACGTCGCACGGATCGACGTGATCCAGTCCTGCGACAGCTGCCCGCTCGTGACGCCCAGCACCCGCTGCAGCGCAGCCTCGAAGCCGGCGCGCGTCGCGTACCGGAACACCTCGGTCACCGCCGCATCGCCGTAGCGACCGGCCACGTATGCCCACAGCGCCTGGCCGTAGCGATACGGGAAGAACCGCGTGTCCGTCGTCAACTGCTCGATGGTCGGCAGCTCACCGCGCAGCGCGGCGTCCCGCATCCACATCGCCGTGTGCGCGTCCTCGCGGCCGAGCGACAGGTACTCCGCCATCCCTTCGATCAGCCACAGCGGCAGCCGGCTCATCCCCTGAAGCCCTCCGCCCCCGGCCGAAGTCGACAGGTCGTACTGGAACACGTGCACGAGCTCGTGTCCGATGACGTGGTCGTTCTCGAAGTAGCTCCCCGTGAACGGCATCACGACCCGGTTCCGCAGCGCGTCCGTGAATCCGCCCGTTCCCTCCGTCAGCTGACTCCATGTCGTGTTCGTCTGCTGGAAGTCCGGATGATCCGCGTAGAAGATCATCGGCTTCTTCAGGAACTCGTGCTGGAAAGCCCGCGACAGACGCGCATACCACCGCTCCGACATCCGCGCGGCGTCCTGCGTGACCGCCTGCTCTTCCGGATAGAAGTGAATATCGAAATGGTCGGTCTCCATGACCTGCCATTCGAATTCCTCGTACTGCACTTTCTGGCGCCCGAAATACTGCCCGAACGCTGCTGTGCTGTCGATCAGGAGAAGTGAAGCGTAGAGAACAAGGAAGAGGCCGATGCCTCTCGGTCGCGACGACATCGGACCCCCCGGAGATTAATGCAGTCTGTCCCGTTACTGCCGGGTTTCGGAATTCGCAAGGCTTATACCATGGCCAGGTGGGTGGTTGTTCCGGGTTGGGTGTACCTGCGCTGGGGCTCATTGGTCTGGAGGCAGGATGGTTTAACGGACGTGGTACGTGCATGTGCAGGCGGACGGTCACGTGAGGCATCCGAGTACGGCGGGGGCAGGCGCACGGGCACGTGAGGCATCCGCGTGCACATGCACCTGCTCGTCCGTACCCACTCCTGCCTGCAGGGCGGCCGTACAACAGCGTGTAAGAAGGGAGATATTGGGGATGGTGGAGATAGCGGAGATGACGAATCTGCGGTTCGTCAGCAGAATCTGTTGTCCCCACTATCCCCCAG
>DATABQ010000525.1:0-8012 GCA_036259495.1 Longimicrobiales bacterium
GACGTGGAACCGGCCGAAGTTGTGACCCCACTCGTGCGCGAGCGTGGACGCGCGATACGGTGCCCAGTCCACGCCGACCGCCGCCGGCTGCCGGATGTAACCCAGCCCGGTTCCGCCGTTCTGATAGGCGGGCTTGATGACACCGTAGTAATACCGTTCCGGCGCCTCGGCGAGTCTCAGCGCATTGATCTCCCTCAGCAGCCGCTGCCAGGTGCTGTCATATGAACTCGACAGAGTGCCGTCGAACGAGTAGGGCGCACGCACGTCGACGTCGATCGAAGGCAGCGGATACAGCGCCTGCGCATCCGTCACGTATGTGTCGCGGTTCGCTGCTGTGACGTCGCCCTGCTCACCGTTCGTCTGAACCACCGGCACGAGTCGCGCGAGCAGCGGCGGCTCCGTCCGCACGTCCAGACCGGCGGGCGTTCCCGTTGCCGGGAAGGTGTTGTCGCTCTCATCCGATTCGACAACTTCGTTGTCCGGATCGACGTCGACGAGAAGCTCCGTTCCCGGCTGTAGCAGTGAGCCGGGCACCTGCACGTTCCAGGTCGAGGTGAGTGAGCGCTCGTCGTGGCTGACCGGCAGAGCCGCCGAGGGAGCAGGGATCGTCATCGTCTGCACGAGTGCGCCGTTCCGGTAGAACCGTGCACGCACGCGCGGCATCTCTGTGCTGGCTGCATTGCCGCGCGCGAATACGCGCAGGAGACCATCGCGGTCCGCCACGAGCGGAACGGAGCCATCCGGGCGCTGCACGGACTGCGTGATGTAAGCGCCGACGATATCCAGGTTCAACGCGCCGGCCGCCTGAGCATACGCAACGGAGACATTCGCTTCGGCACCGAGCTCTACCGTCACGTTCTGCTCCTCGGGCGAGGAGAGGTACACTGTGTCGTTCTGGCGTACGAAGTTGGCGGTGACATCGTAGTCGCCGGGCACGAGCGCGGCGAGCGTAGTTGTCGCGGTGACGCGCTTCTCGTACCGATCAGGCCCGCGGATCACGAGATCCGCGCTGGTCCCCTGCGGCAGACCCGTAACGTTCACGACCATCGTACCGCCGATCATGTATGTCGCGCGGATCGTGACATCGGAGTACGTGCTCCACGCATCAAGCAGCACGTACCACGTGCCCGATGCGGGGAGATCGACCGTGCAGCTTTCGCTGGTGGTCGGCGACGTCGAATCGCAGTCGCTCATCGTCGTTGTGGGCAGCTGGCCGCGCCTGACGTACAGGTCGGCATCGCCCGGTCCGCCTGTTGTCGAGACGGTGAGGCTGGTCACATCGGCGGGCACCGCGATGCGGTAGTAGCGGTTCTCACCCTTGGCCGCACTGATCCCGGCTTGCGGAGCGTCGTTCTGCAGCTCCGTCACATGCGTCGCGGCGTGGGCAGTGGCCGTGACCGCGAGCGGCGGCTGCGACAGGCCCTCCGTCGTTATCGCGACGCTCTGCTGACCGGCGGGTCCCAGCGTCCATATCGCAGCCGCGATCCCGCTCGCGTCCGTTGCCACGACCTGCGGTGTCACCACACCCGCGCTCGGTGTGAACGTCACATCCATGTCCGGCACACCGTTGCCGTATTCGTCCAGGACTTCGACGACGATGGCGTCGCCGAGCGGCTGCATCTCGAGACCGGTCTGCCCGTCGCCGGCTGTCACGGTCGCGGATGCGGGCGCACCGCCACGGGCAGTGGCTGTGATGCTCCTCGGCGCCACACCCGTGACTTCCGCGGACAGCCGGTTCAGACCCGACTCATTCCCGAGCGTCCACAACACCTGCGCCTGACCGGACCCGTTCGTGGACGACGTCCCTGCGTTCACGGACCCGCCGCCCGCAGTCACCCTCCAGGTAACGGTCGTGCCACTGACGGGCCGGCCGTCGGCATCTTCGACCTCGACGACAACGGGCAGAGCCAGCGACTCCGTCACCTGGCCGCTCTGCCCGTCACCGGACACGACGCTGATGCTGGCGGGTACGCGCGGAGCAGACGGATCGCTGCACGACAGGAGCACCAGTGCCGCTGACAGCAGAGCGCTGCCCGGTCGGATGATTCGCATACGTGCCTTCAGGAAGCGTGTAGTCCGGGGAGTGTCAGACCAGTATACCCGTGGCCGTGAACAAAAGAGCCTTCTCTTTGACCCTTTCGCCCGTAAGTCGTTCCCAGGCAAAGGCATAGAGCGCGAGCTGACCTCGGTACCGTCGCAGCAGGTCCGCAGGGATCCGCTCGCCTGCCGCGTCGCTCTTGTAGTCCACCACTACCCACCCATCGCTCTCGCGAAAGATCAGATCGATACGGCCGTCCACGATCTCGTGCGCCGGCGCGCCGTCGCCCGCAATCGTACCGATCGCCCGCGCATATTCCTCCGCAGTGAAACGAACCGCGAACGGCACTTCGACGAGCGTGTGTTGCGCCGCGTGGGCCCGCTGCCACACGGCGGATCGCTGAACCGCCTCCACTGTTGCGACCAACTCATCGAGCTCTGCGGGCTCGCCGCCGGTACCGATCGGCCGATCGAGTCCGATGAGCACGTTGCGCAATGCCGAACGCAGCTCCTCACCCGTGATCCCGCGCGAGGCCGCCTGGAGCGCGTCATGAACGGCCGTTCCCCACTCCGTGCCGCGCGAATGGGCAGCGTCCGTGCCACCGGCGGCCCACCCCCCAGCCGCCGCTCCCTCTTCGAGCGCCACCTCGCCCTTCCGATCGGTGACCGCAGCGACGCGATAGGTCGGCCGGGCGTGATCATGCCGTCGCGCGGCCGTCTCGTCGATCGCCGCCCTTATCTCCCCTGCCGTAGCCGTGAGCTGCTCGCGCGCAACGCGGCCGGGCTGCGGCAGCGCGATCTGAACCGTGTTGTGGCGAAGCCAGTCGTAGAACGATCGCCAGGGCGAGGGACTGTTCGGATTGGACGCACTGCTGATGATGAGCTCCTGCGCCGCGCGTGTCGCCGCGACGTACAGCAGGCGCTCGTCCTCGGCGCGCGCGAAGCGCATCTCTTCCGCAGCGTGTGCGTCCCAGTCGCCCGGCTGCGCCAGCGTCACGACCTGGTTCTGCCCCTTCCGCTCGGTGACCGTGGCGTAACCGAGCGCGCGCCCCGTCTCGTCACGCACGACGCGTGATGTCGGCGGTGGAGACCAGTCGCCGAACGGCATGGCGAGGATCACGACCGGCGCTTCCAGCCCCTTCGCCTTGTGCAGATTCATCACACGCACCACGTCGCTGCGCCCAGGCTCCAGCGGCGCTTCGCTCTCGTCCTCATCGAGTGCGGCATCGAGCGTCGCGAGGGCTCCCGCGAGTGAAGCGTCACCTGCGAGCGATGCCGCACGCACGGCATCGAGTGCGAACAGCAGCGCGCCCGCGCGGCTCTCGCCGAGGTCCCCAGCCGCAGCGAACGGCAGGACGCCAAGGTCCTCGACCAGTGTGCTGATCGCGATGTCCGCCGGCTGCCGGCGCGTCAGCCGCCAGTAGTGGTTCAACCGGGCGAGCGCGTGCTCGACCGCAGTTTCCGGGGCCTCCCACTCTGCCGTGAACGAGAACGGCGCCCGCGATCGCGCTTCGCCCTCGGGCGCCCATTTCGTCGCATGCTGCACGAGCTGCTCGTAGTCGAGGCCGAAGAAAAGCCCCACGAGCACGGCCACGAGCAGTGTCGAATCACCCGGATCGGCGAGCGCGCGCAGCAGCAGCCGCAGCTCCTGCAGCTCCACGCCGTCCGGTCCGCCTACACCCGCGCCCGTCACCTGTACCGGGATGTTGCGCTGCTCCAGCGCCGACGCGTACTTCGCGAGCCATTTCGTGTTCGGCGTGAGCAGCAGGAAGTCGCCCGGCCGCCGCTCACCGGCCGCGACCCGTTCCGCGATATACGTCGCCACACGCTCCGAGTCCTGCCGCGCGAGCTGCGGTACCCTGCTGTTCACCGGATCATCGAGCTCGTACCAGAACACGCCTTCAGCCCCGCCGCCGCCATGCGCATGCGCGGCCGGCTGCGAGTGCGAGCTCCCACCCGAATCACCCGGCTCTCCCCCCTGCACGTCCGTGTTCGAGTGCGCCTGCGACTGCCCAACCGATTCGCCTCCCGAACGCGCCTGCACCCGCATTGGTGCGAACCGCGCCTGCACATCGCTGCTCTCATCCGGAAAGCGTTGCTCGAAGATCGAGTTGACGAACACCTCGATCGGCTTGCGCGACCGGAAGTTCGCCGTCAGCTCGACGACACCGCCGCGGCCGGATGACTCACCCCATTGCTCGAAGCGACGCTTCACCTGCTGATAGAGCATCATGTCAGCGCGGCGGAACCTGTAGATGCTCTGCTTCGGATCGCCGACGACAAAGAGTGCGCCGGCCCGCGGCGTCAGGTGCCGCCATGAAGCGAACGGCGGCCTCCAGTCGGTGGTGTCGATCGCGGGTGAGTGCTCGAAGATGTCCAGCTCCTCATCGCTCGCGAGCAGGAACAGCACTTCCGCCTGGATCGGGTCCGTGTCCTGGAATTCATCGACGAGCAGGAAGCGATAGCGGTCGCTGAGCTCACGACGTGCCGGCGGGCTGTCGCGCAGCAGTCGCGCGGCGAACATCAGCAGGTCCTGGAAGTTCAGCGTGCCGGCGCGAATGCGCTCCTGCTCGTAAGCCTGTGCCGCGTGGCGCGCGAACGAGAGTGCGACCGGATAACGGAACGCCCACCACTGGCGGAGCAGCGCGTTGACTGCGCCGCCATCCTCGAACAGCGCCGCGAGCTCGCGCTCGAGCTCCTTCGCCGCATCCCCATCACGCCATCGCTTCCGCGTCGCCTTGAACGAAGAGGGCCGGAGCTCGGCGAGTATGTCGAGGAATCGTGCATCGCGTTTCCAGCCGAGCACAAAGCGGTGAAAGCGGAGCATGCGCAGCGATGTCTGCAGCCGGTCCCATCCGTCCCGCGGCTCTTCCGCGGGCATGTGCGACACGGCGCGGTCCATCAGCTCCTCGATACGGCGCCGGATGAAAGTGGCGTTCGGACGATCTGCTTCCGGCGCGGGGTACTGGACATCAGGCTGGCCGACAAGCTCCTCGAACAACCTGAAAAGCTGCTGCGGCGCGAGGCCGACGTCGTTCAGTCCCGCGAGCTCATCATCGCCGTCCGCCGCGAGTCGCTCGAGATGGAGATTCCAGAACTGACGACGGAGCCGCACCTCCTCCGCGCCGAGCGTCTCCCGGAACCCGGGATCGAGGCCCGCATCGAGCGGCCGCTCGCGCAGGAGCCGCGCACAGAACGCGTGAATGGTGCCGAGGAACGCGCGGTCGATCTCGCGCAGCGCCGCATCGATCCTCGCTGCCGTATTCAGGTCTCCGTCATCGATCGCAACACGCAGCTCCCTCTCCAGCGCCGTCTGGAACCGCTCACGCAGCTCCGCGGCCGCCTTCCGCGTGAACGTAACGGCCGCGAGCTGATGCACCTGTGCAGTGCCGGTGCGCACCAGCGCGACCATCCTCTGCACCATCTCCGTCGTCTTGCCCGCTCCGGCGCCCGCCTCCACGAGCAGATTCGTGGTGAGGTCCGTACGTATGCGCTGGCGGGCCTCTGCGTCAGGCAGCGCCTGCGCCGCGCGTGCATGCACCGCCGGGCGTTCACCCTCGCGTTTACCGGGTGAGTCGGCAGCTGGCAGCCCGAAGAGACTCAGCTGATCGGTCATCGACGGATCCGGCGCAACAGATCGGCAGACTCACCCGCAGCTTCGCGCGACCAGTCCGCCATCGGCGAATCGACCTTGCCGTACGCATCGACATTCACGCGGCACACTGTGGCGAAGTCGCAGAAGCGGCAGTCATCCGATTGATTCGTCGGTACGAACCAGCCGTTCGACGCCAGCTCGAGGAGGTCGGTCACGAGACCGAGCCCGTCGCGCAGATCCGCATGCGAGTATCGCGCACGATGGTTCTCGCTGCGGCGCGATGGGAAGTGATACTCCGCGCTCGCCACCTCCGCGTCGAACAGGCGCTTCGCCGCTTCCGCATAGAGCACGTGCTGCAGCCTGCGTCCACCATCGAACACACCCGATCGACCACCATAGCGGAGGCTGCTGCCGGTCTTGTAGTCGATGATCACGAGCCGGCCATCTTCCAGTCGGTCGACGCGATCGATCGCACCGCCGAGATGGAGCACGCTGCCGTCCGGAAGAGTGATCGGCACTGCCTCGATACCATCGCGGCCGAACCTCCGCTCGAGTGCGATGAAGCGCTCACCGTCCTCCCGTACCATTGCGACGAACGCGCGCGCATCCTCCTGGAGCGCCAGGCGCTCTGCAGCGAAGATGGCACCGCCCGGCGGCGGCAGCTTTGCACGCATCGCATCGATCTCTTCGTCGAGCAGATCCATGACCATCTGCTCGAAGCCGTCACCACCCGTATCGAGCCCGTCCCTCATCACAGCATTCAGGGCGCGTTCGTAGACCGCGTGCAGCAGCGCCCCCTTCTCCATCGGCGGCAGCCACTGCTCCGGCGAGAGCTGCGGATCCTCAGGCTTCTTGATGCGGAGCACATAGCGCAGCAGGTATCTGTGCGGACACGCGCCGAGCGTCTGGAGCTGCGTCGGTGACACGACGCGCAGCGGGTTGTTGCGCGGATCGAGCGACTGCCTCGGTGCGATCGCGCCGTGGTGCGGCGTCGCGACCTCGCTCCGCATTCGTGTGGTCCACGCCTGCACGCCTGCCTTCAGGTGTGGATATGCATGGCAGACGGTGATGACACCGCGTCGCAGCGCACCGTTGTTCGACAGAGCGTTCAGCCAGACATCGTCCGTGTCCAGAAGTGCACTGCCGCGGGGCACGGCGGAGGCGGCCGGAGCAACCGCACCGTGCAGCGCCTCGTAGTCGGCCGTCGCATCCCCGGAGAGCAGACGATACGCCTGAAGCAGCTCGGATGCCGGCGCGACACCGCGGCCTTCCACCGCATCCCATGTGGCGTAGCTGAACGTTATGCGTCCGCGCAGCCGCGCGACCAGCGCCGCGAACGCGTGCCGCCGCTCCTCTATGCGCTCCGCCGCTGTCGGCAGCGAAGGCGTGCTGTGCCCTGAAGTGAGCCGACGTCGATCATCGTCGACCAGCAGCGCGTCACCCCCGCCGCCACCCGGGAACCGGGCAGCGTCCAGTCCCACGATGAACGTCGCACGTCGGCCGGCATAGCCACCGTGCTCGAGATCGCTCAGATGGAGGTGCCCGCCCGCGGACGTCCATGGAGAGCCGCCCTCCGACTCCGGCGCAGGCACTCGGTCCTCGAGCCGGCTCGTGAGCACGGCAATCGCCGCGGCAAGAGAGCTGCGCCGGGTCACCGTCCCCTCGATCCGCTCCAGCCGCAGCTTCAGCCGGTCGCGCGAGGTGCGATCCACCGTGGTGCCGGCGGGAACCAGGCCGAGCAGCGCGAGCAGCCCGCGCGCCAGGTCCGCCGGCGATACCGCCACCCGGTCGATGCCGATCCGGTCCGGCACATCCGGCGTGGCCGCAAGCAATGGCCTCACGATGGCCGCCAGTGCGGCGATCTCCCGCTTCTCGCGCGCGCGGTCCTCTGCGAACTCCTGCGGCGATCGCTCATCCTCCGTCGGCTGCGGCGACTCAATGATCCGTTCGCGCGTCGCCAGCGCACTCTCGTATCGCTCACGACCGCGGCCGATCCGCAGATTTCGCAGACGCCTCGCCAGCGCGACGCCAGTCACGTCCTCGTCGGGCGATGCAATGTCGCCGCGCTCGATCATCTGACGGAGCACGTCCGCGGGGAATCCCTGCTCGACCCACTCCAGATACTTCGCGACCGCTCTGCCCGGACGCGTTCGCGCTGCGGGCAGACCGGCTGCGTAGCTGACCGGAATGTCCAGCCGCTGCGCCAGACCATCGAGCGCCACGCCGTACGCCATCGCATCCGTCGCGACGATCTCGACTTCATCCCACTTCAGACCGGCGGCCATGATGCGGCGCAGCACCTCGCGCAGCTCGGTGGCGACAGATGTCGCGGCGAACACGTCGAGCACTACGTCACCGGCGTCATCGCCTCTGGAGCCAT
>DATABQ010000526.1:0-8799 GCA_036259495.1 Longimicrobiales bacterium
GCTCCTGCCGCTCGAGTTGATCGGCAGGCGTGACCTCGCAGCTGCCCGTGCGCTCCTCGAGCGGGTGGGGCTGCCGATCGATCCGCTGAATTCCCGGAAGAGCTGAGCGGCGGCGAACAGCAGCGGATCGCCATCGCGCGCGCCCTCGCCCATCAGCCCAGACTGGTACTGGCCGATGAGCCGACCGGTAATCTGGACAGCACCACCGGCGCACGCGTGCTGGACCTGCTGACGGAGCTGGTGCGAGAGAGCGGCACCGCAATGGTGATCGCAACCCACAGTGCAGAAGTCGTCGAGAGGGCGCATCGCGTCGTCACACTGCACGACGGCGCCATCGTGAGCACCGTGTGATTCCTGTCCTGCTCCGCGCGGGTGCACGGTACCACCTCCGGCATCGTTGGCAGCTCGCGCTCGCGCTGCTTGGCGTCGCGCTCGGCGTTGCGGTTGTGGTCGCTGTCGATGTCGCGACTGCCAGCGCACGCCGTGCGTTCGACCTCTCGACCGAAGCAGTGTCGGGCCGCGCGACGCACGAGATCTTCGGCGGGCCGGCCGGTGTCGCGGACAGCACATACGTTCGGTTGCGCATGACCGCGCCCGATGCTGCCGCCATCGCACCAGTCGTCGATCGCTACGTGCGACTGCCCGACCACGATGGTCGCGTACTGCGACTCCTCGGCGCCGATCCGTTCGCCGAAGCTCCCTTCCGCGATTTCGTCGCGGCGGGTGATGCATCGTTCGACATGGGTGTGCTGATTACCACACGATCGCTCGTCATCGCGCGGTCGACCGCAGACGCGCTCGGCATACAAGCCGGCGATTCGCTGCACGTCGCGTTCGGCGCCTCGATTACGCCGGCTGTGGTCGCGGGAATCTTCGACCCGCACGATGAGGCCGGCCGTCTCGCGCTCGCTGACGTCGCACTCGCGGACATCGCCACCGCGCAGGAGCTGACGGGCAGCATCGGCACCATCGATCGGATCGAGGTTCGTGCAACGGGCGAGGACGCTGCCGAAGCCGTCGCGGCATTGCGCGCATCACTTCCGGCAGGGCTTCGCATGATCGAGTCGGAAGCCCGCGCGGGCGCGACCGCGCGGCTCACGCGTGCATTCGATACGAACCTCACCGCACTCGCACTGGTCGCGCTGGTGTTCGGCATGTTCCTGATCTACAACAGCGTTTCGTTCTCCGTCGTGCAGCGCCGACCGCTGTTCGGCCTGCTGCGTGCACAGGGGGTCACCACACGCGAGCTGTTCATGCAGATCATTGTCGAGGCCGCTGTACTCGGCGCCGTCGCGACGCTGCTCGGCCTCGCCGGTGGCAGCGCACTGGGCGCGATGCTCGTGCGGCTCGTCGCACGAACAATCAACGATCTCTACTTCAGCGTGAGCGTCAGCTCCGTGCATCTGGCGCCACTCACATTCGCGAAGGCCGCACTGCTCGGGCTCGGCGCCACTGTGGCCGCCGCCGTTCCGCCGGCACTGGAAGCATTGCGCACACCCCCTCGAGCGAGCCTCGCTCGCGCCGCGCTCGAGCGCAAAGCCAGCCACCGCGCACCGCGCCTGGCCATCGGCGGCTTCGCCGCGGCCGCAGTCGCCGCACTGCTGTTCCTGCTGCCGTCGCGGAGCATCATCGTCGGCTTCACCGGTCTGTTCGTGCTCGTCCTTGCCGGAGCACTGCTCACTCCGGCGGCGACGATACTGTTCATGCGCGCGGTCCGGCCGATCGCATCGCGATTCGGCGCCGTCGGCCGCATGTCCCCCGGAGGCGTGACGTCATCGCTGAGTCGCACCGCCCCCGCCATCGCAGCGCTCGCAGTCGCACTGTCCGTCGGCATCGCAGTGACGCTGATGATCGTGAGCTTCCGCAGCGGCGTGGTGCGCTGGCTCGAGCAGTCGCTCCAGGCGGACATCTACATCGCCGCGCCCGACATCCGCGCAGGCGGCAACGTCACGCTCGCTCCGCGTCTGCCGGAGGCGATCCTGGCGCTCGCTGAGGTTGAGGGCGTGTCGACCTACCGCGAGCTGTCGCTCCTGCTGCCGTCCCCGGACGCGGTCCGGGCCGGCGGCGGCGCAACGTCCACGGACCCGGTCCGGCCCGATGGCCGCGCAATTTCCGCGGACCCGGTCCGGTCCGGCGGCGGCGCAATTTCCCCGGACCCGGTCCGGGCCGGCGGCGGCGCAACGTCCTCGGACCTGGTCCGGATGTTCGCCTTCGACCCCTTCCAGCAGCACCGTGACGCATTCGAACTGCTCGACACCGATCCGGGTACCGCCTGGCGGGCATTCGATCGCGGCGCTGTGCTCATCTCCGAGCCCCTCGCCTACCGCCGATCCCTCGGTGCGGGCGATACGCTGGTGCTCCCGACGGGGCGCGGCGCCGCGGCATTTGCTGTCGCAGGGGTGTATCGCGATTACGCGAGCGAACACGGCGTCATCTTCATGCCGCGGCAGGCCTATGACATCTGGTGGGAGGATCGTGGCGTGACGTCGCTGGGGGTCTTTCTCGGCGAGGGCGCCGACGCGACGGAGGTGCTCGCGACGATTCGGCAGCTGCCTGCTGCGCGCGGCGTCCTCGCGCGGCAGAACCGCGGGCTCCGTGAAGCGACGCTGGAAGTGTTCGACCGTACGTTCCTCATCACGGGCGTGCTGCGACTGCTCGCGCTGATCGTCGCATTCGTGGGAGTCACGGGTGCACTGATGGCGCTCCAGCTCGAGCGCTCGCGTGACATCGGAGTGCTGCGCGCGCTGGGACTGACGCCGCTGCAGGTCTGGTCGCTCGTGACCTCACAGACCGCTCTGATGGGGCTCTCCGCGGCGGCACTCGCCGTGCCGCTCGGCATCGCCATGTCGTGGGCGATGGTTCATGTGATCAATCGTCGCTCGTTCGGCTGGAGCTTCGATCTCGTGCTCACTGGCGCACCGTTCGCACAGGCGCTCGGGGTGGGCATCGCCGCTGCCGTGCTCGCCGGCATCTACCCGGCGCTGCGGATGGCGCGACTGCGTCCCGCACGGGCGCTGAGGGACGAATGACTCGCCACGGCACGCACCGGGCATACGCATCGCGCGCTGTCGTGCTGAGACTGCTCGGCATTGCAGTCGTCGCGTTCTGCGCTGCGTGCGACGCACGATTGCGCGAGCCGCCGGGCGCAACCCTGAGTCTGGGCGAGCTGCTCGGCGGCGCCGACACGCTGCATGCACGCGCAGTGGAGCCCCGCGACTTCGCGTTTCCGGAGGATCATGGGCCGCATCCGGAGTTCCGCACGGAGTGGTGGTACTTCACGGGGAATCTCACCGCGAGCGATGGTAGAGAGCTCGGGTATCAGCTCACGTTCTTCCGCAGTGCGCTGACAGATTCCGCGTCGTATGACGTCACGAACCGCTCCGGCTGGCGCGCGCGACACGCGTACATGGCCCACTTCGCCGTGACCGACGGCGGCGCCGGCGAGCTCGTCGCAGCACAGAAGTTCTCGCGCGGCGCCCTCGGCCTGGCGGGCGCCACCTTCAGCGGCGACACGCTGCATGTATGGCTGGAGGACTGGAATGCATCATCCACGGGCGATGACGCCTTCCCCCTTCGGCTGCGCGCGGAGCACGCGGACATCGCTATCGATCTGATCGTCGAACGCGGAAAACCGGTCGTGCTCCAGGGGCAGCGCGGACTCAGCCGCAAGGGTGCGGCACCTGGTAATGCTTCGTACTACTACTCGCTGACGCGGATGCCGACGCACGGCAGTGTCCGCACATCGGCGGGCACGTTTTCGGTCAGCGGAACGAGCTGGCTGGACCGGGAGTGGAGCACGAGCGTGCTCTCGCCCGGCGTCGTTGGCTGGGACTGGCTGTCGCTGCAGCTGAACGATTCGACCGAGCTGATGATGTACCGGCTGCGCCGCGCGGACGGAACCGTCGATCCGTTCAGTGCCGCCACGTTCGTCGACAGAGACGGCACCACACGGACGTTCGCGGCGGACGGTTTCACGATGATTCCGGTTGACGAATGGCGCGCCAGTGATGGTGTGACCTATCCCGTTGCATGGGAGGTGGCGATACCGCAGATCGGCCTCGCGCTCGATGTTGCCACGCCGGTCGCTGACCAGGAGCTCGACCTGGCCGTGCGCTACTGGGAGGGGATGGTGCGCGCGCACGGCACCCGCGGTGAGCGCATCGTCAGCGGCCGCGGCTACCTCGAGATGACGGGTTATGCCGCACCGAACGATGGACGGACGCGTTGATGACGCGCGGAGCATCCCTGCCGATCGATGATGTGCTGCCGTTACTCGCCCAGGCGGTGGCCACACATTCCCGAATCGTGCTGCACGCACCGCCCGGTGCGGGCAAGACGACGCGCGTCCCACTCGCTCTGCTCGACACGCTGCCGGGTCGAGTCATCATGCTGGAGCCGCGGCGGCTTGCTGCCCGGGCTGCTGCATCGTGGATGTCACGGCTGCTGGGCGATGCCGTGGGCGGCACGGTGGGTTATCGCGTTCGGCACGACACACGCGTCGGCGCCCGCACGCGCATCGAGATCGTCACCGAGGGCGTGCTCACGCGAATGCTGCAGGACGACCCCTCACTCGACGGCGTCAGCCTCGTCATCTTCGACGAGTTCCACGAGCGCAGCATTCATGCGGACACGGCGCTCGCCCTGACGCTCCAGGCGCAGTCGCTGCTGCGACCGGACCTGCGCCTGCTCATCATGTCCGCGACGCTCGACGTAGCCGGCGTCGTCGGTGTGCTGGATGCTGCCGCTGCAGCCCCACCGGCAGCCACACCGCCAGCCACACCGACGGATGCATCCGCGGATCGCGACACCGCAACTGCAGTGGCCGCGCGCACACCGATCATCCACAGCGAGGGCCGGGCGCATGCTGTCGACACGATATACCTCGCGCGTCCGGTCGAAGGGCACATCGAGGCTGCAGTCGCATCGCGAGTCGCACGCGCGCACGATCAGCACGAGGGCGACATCCTCGTCTTCCTGCCGGGAGTTGCCGAGATCCGCCGCACAGCGGACCACCTGTCACACGCGGACCTCCCGACTTCCACCACCGTGATTCCGCTGTATGGCGACCTGCCTCAGGGCGAGCAGGACCGCGCGATATCGCCGAGCCCGCCTGGTCATCGGAAGATCGTGCTCGCGACATCGATCGCCGAGACGAGCCTCACGATCGAAGGCATACGGATCGTCGTGGACAGCGGGCTCATGCGTGTGCCGCGGTTCTCTCCGCGCACCGGGATGACGCGACTCGCGACGGTGCCGGTATCGCGCGCGGCGGCAGACCAGCGGCGCGGGCGCGCGGGCAGGCTCGCTCCGGGCGTATGCTACCGCATGTGGACCGAAGGCGAACACGCTGCACTGCTCGCGCACCGACCTCCCGAGATCCTGGAGGCCGACCTTGCGCCGCTCGCGCTCGACCTTGCCGCGTGGGGTGTTGCAGATCCCGGTGAGCTGCACTGGATCGATCCGCCGCCCGCAGCTGCGTTCGCTCAGGCCCAGGAGCTGCTGCGTGAGCTGGATGCACTCGACGACTCCGGCCGGCTGACGGAGCACGGCGCCTCCATGGCGAAGCTGTCGGTACACCCGCGTCTCGCACACATGCTGCTTCGTGCGCGCACGCTCGACTGCCCCGGCACTGCGTGCGACATCGCGGCGCTGCTGAGTGAACGCGACGTTCTTCGCGCTGATGACGGAGCGCCCGATCCCGACGTGCGACTGCGGCTGCCGCTCCTGCGCGGCGATTCGCGCGCACCAATCGGACATCGAATCGACCGCGCGGCACTGCACCGCGTGCGTGCGGAATCGCGGCATCTGCGACAGCGGCTGCATGTCCGCGCATCGGAGCTTCCGGATGAACACTGCGTGCCCGTTCTGCTGGCATTCGCCTATCCCGACCGCATCGCGATCCGCCGGGGCTCACGGGGCTCACGGGGCAGATTCGTGCTGCGGGGCGGCGGCGGCGCGACCGTGGACGCGCAGCATATACTTGCCGGCGAGGAGCTGATCGTGGCCGCGGAGCTCGGCGGCCACGGCCGCTCCGCACGCGTGTTCCTGGCCGCACCCATCGACCGCAGCGATGTCGAATCGCATTTCGCAGCACACATCGAAACGACCACCGTCGTGGAATACGATGCCGATTCCGGCAGAGCGCGTGCACGTGAAGTGACGCGGCTCGGCGCGATGGTGCTCGGCGAGCGTCCGGTGCATGATGTTCCTCCGGGCGCACTCAGGGACGCGATGCTCGATGCCGTTCGACGGCACGGGCTCGCTCTTCTGAACTGGACGGACTCCGCGCGCTCGCTGCGCGAGCGGCTCGCATTCCTGCATCACCACGAGCCGGACACCTGGCCCGACGTGTCTGACGAATCGCTAGTGGAGACGCTGGAGCAATGGCTGGCGCCCTGGCTCGCCAGCGATGCACGCCCGGATGCACTCGCTCGCGTCGACATGACGGAAGCACTGCTCGGCATCATCGGATATGCCCGACGTGCCGACATCGAACGCCTCGCGCCGACGCACGTCGAAGTTCCGAGCGGATCGCGCGTCAGGATCGACTACTCCGATCCGGCCGCTCCCGTGCTGGCGGTCAGGCTCCAGGAGATGTTCGGTGCAGTCGACACGCCGCGCATCGCGGGAGGGCGCGTGCCGCTCACCCTGCATCTGCTCTCACCAGCCCGCCGACCCGTCCAGGTCACGCGCGACCTCGCCAGCTTCTGGAGCAACGCGTACTTCGATGTGCGGAAGGACCTCCGCGGACGCTACCCGAAGCACTACTGGCCCGAGAACCCGCTCGAAGCCGAGGCCACCCGTCGTGCCCGCCCGCGCGGGAAATAGGCGCGTCGCCACCGGCCCCGCCGCCGGCAAGGGTGCCGGGGCACTGCCGGTCACGGCACGCTGCACCCGCGCCGGTCGCACCCGGTGCGCCACGATCGTGAGCGTGGCGCGTGGTGTGCCGCACAGCCTCTGTCGTGATTCCGGCACCGGCATTACACTGGGTACCCCGGACCAACAGACGGAGCATGCATGTTCGAGGACCAGAAGCCGATTCCGCGGCTGGCACTGAAGATCGGGATCGCGGGATTCATCGGGTTCGGCGCGGTCGCAACCGGACTGTTCGTTACCCGCAAGGGTCGACATCTCGTACGGGAAGCCTGGGAGGGCCGCGAGCGCACGCGGCTGGAGGATCGCGTGCTCGATGCATTGTGGAGCGATGCGCGCCTCGCGAAACGGCGCCTCGATGTCGATGAAGGTGAGGGCGGTCAGATCAAGCTGGCGGGCGTCGTGCACAGCAATGCGGAGCGCGATCAGGCCGTCGATATTGCGTCCGGTGTTAAGGGCGTGACGATGGTGCTCGATGCGCTTCTCGTGATCCCCCGCGAGAAGAAGCGCCGTCGCATCTGATGCGGTCGCTGGGTGAGCTGGCCGACTCACTGAACCTGCTGGACGGCCGCAGCTACAAGGCATACAAGAGCATCGCCGGCGCATACGACGCCGGTACGTTCCAGCTCATCATCGATCATGTTCAGGGGGACCCGTTCGCGGAGCCGAGCCGCATCCGTGCACTCGTGCCGCCGGGCTCCGCCGCGCTGCCCGACTGGTCGCTCGCGAACGATGCACGAATCGCAGCCACGGCCGATTTCCTGAACCGTGCGCTGTACGACGCACTGCGCGACGCCAGCGCGCGACGCGGCTCCGGACGCAGCGGTGAGCTCACGATACTTCGTCCTCGCCAGGAGGTGCTCGTCCGGACGAGTCTGCGCGTCAGCGGCGACGGCAGGGTCGAGGCGCGATTCCGCGCAGGACTGCCCGCCAGAGGCCGCACGATCCTCGGCCACGAAGCTGCCACGATGCTCACGCGCGATGCTCCCGCCGCCGTGCGCGCCGCCCTCTTCTTCGATGCACTCGACCCCGACGCACTGCGACTGCATGTGGAGACAGTGGAAGATGCACGCGCACTGCGTTCGCAGCTCGACGATCACGGCCTCGTCGCATTCGTAGCCGATGGCTCGCGCCTGCCGCGCCGCACCGGCATCGACGATCGCCCGCTCGAAGGCGATGCGGTTCCGTTCGATGCGCCGGAATCGCTGCGCGTGACGCTGCGTGCGCCGAACACCGGCGACGTCACCGGCCTCGGCATACCGCGCGGCGTGACACTCATCGTGGGCGGAGGGTTCCACGGCAAGTCGACACTGCTCCGTGCGATCGAGCGCGGTGTGTACGATCACATCCCGGGCGACGGCCGCGAGCGTGTCATTACAGACCCGAGCGCCGTGAAAGTCCGGGCGGAGGACGGCCGTGCCGTCGCCGGCACGGACATATCGAACTTCATCGGCGGCATTCCAGGCGGCGGCGATACGCGTGAGTTCGTCACGGCCAACGCGAGCGGCTCGACCTCACAGGCTGCCACTATCGTCGAAGCGATCGAGGTCGGCACCCGCACGCTGCTGCTGGACGAGGACACGTCCGCCACAAATTTCATGATCCGCGATGCGCGGATGCAGGCACTGATCGCCGACGAGCACGAGCCGATCACTCCATTCATCGATCGCGCCCGACACCTGGCGGATGTCGTGGACATTTCCACCGTGATCGTCGTCGGCGGCTCCGGCGACTACTTCGACATCGCCGATACCGTCATCGCAATGCGCGAGTACCGCCCCATCGAAGTCACTGCGGACGCGCGCCGCATCGCACGTGAACAGCCCACCCGCCGCGACCCCGAAGGCGGCGACTGGCATCCAATCAGGATCCGAACGCCCGATCCAATGTCCATCGATCCGCGCCGCGGCCGCCGGGCCGTCGACG